>CATLZI010000171.1 GCA_950063125.1 uncultured Porticoccus sp.
AAACATATCCCACTGAGTATCCCAGACATCTCCCTGGGTGCCGAGGAATTCGACGGAACCGTCGCCACCCACCACCGCAGTCAACCACTCCAGTAATTCATAAAAGGCGCTGAACGCCAGACAGAAACAGGTGACCAGAAAAAACAGCCAGTAGCGCCCGGCCACAACCCGGTTGCGCCAGAGGACTTCTCTCGCCAGAATCGCGGGCACAAAGCCCTGGGCAAGGTGCCCGAAACGGTCATAGTGATTGCGGGTGAAATCAAACCAGTCTGCCACCAAAAACCCTAACGGTACCCGGGCATAGGTATAGTGGGCACCCACCAGTAAAATCACGGCGTGCAGAAAAATCAGGTAATAACTGAGTCGCGTCAACGGGAAACCCCGCCGGGTGAGGTACAGCACCGGCAGGGCCATCAGCACGGGGATCGCCTCAAGCCACCAGGTGGCGCGATCGAACGGCTCGATCCAGGACCAGACCAGCACGGCCAACAGGACAACGAGCAACCACAACAGTTCTCGATTAGTGGCCATCACCCGCCCCAGCGGGGTAGCAGGCCCTGTTCGATTCCCAGATGATCGAGCAACCTCGCCACCAGAAAATCCACCAGATCATCAATCGTCTGCGGGTTCTGGTAAAAACCCGGCATCGCCGGCATCACGGTGACACCCAGCCGGGCCAGTTTGAGCAGATTCTCGAGATGCAATTCTGACAGGGGCGTCTCTCTGGGCACCACGATCAGCTGTTGTTTTTCCTTGATCACCACATCTGCCGCGCGCTCAATCAGATTATTGCTGGCACCATAGGCAATCGCAGAAATAGTGCCGCCACTGGCGGGACAGATCACCATGGAACGGGGCGCAGCGGACCCGGATGCCACGGGAGAGAACCAGTCGCGGGAGGTATTGACAAGGATCTGTTCCGGCTCTGCATCAAAGTTGAGGGTTAGAAAATCCTCCAGCGCCTCGTCCCCGGGCAACGTCAATTCTGTCTCGGTTTCCACCACAACCCGCGCCGCTTCCGATATCAGGAACTGGATCTGGCAGTTGGCCTGAACCAGACACTCCAGCAGACGCAAACCATACTGGGCACCGGACGCCCCGGTCATTGCCAGGGTTATCGAACGATCAAACTCTGCCATGGGCACGCTCCTCAAGTGCGGCCACCAGCTTGCTGTGCAAGCCGCCAAAACCGCCATTACTCATAATCACCACATGGGTGCCGTCCACCGTCAACTGTAAAATCCGCCCGACCAGCTCATCAATCGTCCCGAGCACTTCAGCGGGAACCGGCCCGGCAGCCACCTCTTCCACCAGCGACCAACTCGCGCTATCCGGCTGGAACCAGAGCACCTGATCGGCATCGGCAGTGGCCACGGCAAGGTGACCGCGATGAATACCCAACTTCATGGTATTTGAGCGCGGCTCAATGACTGCGAGGATTTTTTCGCTGTTCACCCGATGGCGCAAACCGGCCAGGGTCGTCGCGATGGCAGTGGGATGGTGGGCAAAATCGTCGTAGACCGAGACACCATCAATGGTCGCCAGCTTTTCCATACGACGTTTGACGCCATTGAACTGGCATAGCGCCTCACAGGACACCTCTGGCGTGACACCAACATGATGTGCGGCCGCGATGGCGGCCATGCCGTTGGCAATGTTGTGATCTCCAGTCTGCGTCCACTGGACAACCCCGCGCGGCTTACCCTGATAACTGATCCGGAAAACAGAACCATCCTGTTGTACGGCCTCCACATCCCAACTATCGGGATCACCCAAAGGCTGATACTCCGACCAGTTCCCCATTGCCAGCACCGCCTGCAGGGAGACATCCCTGACCGGGGCGACAATCAGACCATGGCCGGGAATAGTGCGGACAAAATGGTGGAACTGGGTCTGGATGGCAGCCAGGTTGGCAAAAATATCGGCGTGATCAAATTCCAGGTTATTGAGAATGGCCGTGCGCGGGCGGTAGTGAACAAACTTGGAGCGCTTGTCAAAGAACGCACTGTCGTATTCATCCGCCTCCACCACAAAGAAGGCCGAGTGACCCAACCGTGCAGAAACACCGAAATTGTTTGGCACCCCGCCGATCAGAAAGCCGGGCTGCATACCGGCGTACTCCAGGATCCACGCCAGCATACTGGCGGTGGTGGTTTTACCGTGGGTCCCCGCCACCGCCAGCACCCAGCGATCGCGGAGGCAATAATCCCCCAACCACTGCGGCCCGGATGTGTAGGGAATACCGTTATCCAGTACATATTCCACTGCGGGGTTGCCGCGGGACAGCGCATTGCCGATAACAACCAGATCCGGTGCGGGATGAAGCTGAGCGGGGTCGTAGCCCTCCGTCAGGATAATACCGGCATTTTCCAGCTGGGTGCTCATCGGTGGGTAGACGTTACTGTCGCAGCCGGACACCTCATGCCCCATGGCTTTGGCCAGCTGCGCAAGCGAGCCCATAAATGTGCCGCAAATACCTAGGATATGAATATGCATACTGTCTCGATAGCCTGTCTCTGTTGTAGCACTCCGGCACAAGAATCGACCGGCAAACTCATGGGCGGATTCAATTACCCTGCAAGTCTAGTCGGAGCCGGTGCTACAACGCCACCATAAAAAATGAAATCCCCAACGCTTTCCAGTATGATTCGCCGCTGCTGAAAATTGCGGTCCAACGGGGGAACCCATGCCGAAAAAGAATGCCTTCTATGCACAGTCCGGCGGTGTCACGGCGGTCATTAATGCCAGCGCCTGCGGTGTCATTGAAACCGCTCGTCGACACGGCGATAAGATCGGCAAGGTCTACGCGGGTCATAATGGCATTATCGGTGCCCTGCGGGAGGACATGATTGACACCAGCAGGGAATCGGATGAAGCCATTGCGGCCCTGCGCCATACCCCCGCCGGTGCGTTCGGCTCTTGCCGGTACAAGCTGAAGAGCCTGGAAGAAAACCGCGTTGAGTACGAGCGGCTGATCCAGGTATTCAAAGCCCACAATATCGGCTACTTTTTCTACAATGGCGGTGGCGACTCTGCCGACACCTGCCTCAAAGTTTCCCAGCTCTCGGAAAAAATGGGTTATCCAATCCAGGCCATCCATATCCCGAAAACCGTGGATAACGATCTGCCCTTCACCGACAATTGCCCGGGCTTTGGCTCCGTTGCAAAATACGTGGCAATCTCTACCAAAGAAGCAAGCCTCGATGTCGCGGCAATGTGCGAGTCCTCCACCAAAGTCTTCATCCTGGAAGTAATGGGGCGCCACGCCGGATGGATTGCTGCTGCCAGTGCCATGGCGGCGGAACAGGCAGGCGACCCGCCCCATATTATTCTGTTCCCCGAGATCCCCTTCGCCCAGGAGGAGTTCATTGCCAAAGTCGAACAGACTGTGCAGCAAAAGGGCTACTGCGTCATCGTCGCCTCGGAGGGGGTCCAGTACTCCGACGGCACCATGATTGCCGGATCCGTCACCACCGATGCGTTCGGGCATCAGCAGCTGGGTGGACTGGCCCCCACCCTGGCCGCGATGATCAAGCACGAGCTGGGTTACAAATACCATTGGGCCGTGGCCGACTACCTGCAACGCTCGGCACGACATATCGCTTCCGCCACAGATGTAGAACAGGCTTATGCGGTCGGCCAGGCTGCGGTGGAATACGCGTTGGCCGGCAAAAATTCTGTGATGGTGACCATCGAACGGCTGGCCGGAGAGGAGTACAGCTGGCGGCTGGGAGAAGTCGGACTGGACAAGGTGGCCAATATTGAAAAGAAGATGCCCAGTGATTTTATTTCACGCGACGGTTTCGGCATCACCCAACTGGCAAGGACCTATCTTGCGCCGCTGATCGAAGGCGAGGACTACCCACCCTATCTCAACGGTGTGCCGAACTATGCCAGGCTCGCCAAATTGCCAGTGAAAAAAAAGCTCAACACGCCCTTTGATATTTGATTAAATGAGCCCCTGTTCACATTATCTGATCTCATGACTCATTGAAGAGGGAGCTCGCATGATCACCTATTGTCCACTACTCCGCCGCTCCATTGCTTTGCTGTTCGCATGCACACTCGCATTCGGTGTCACTACAGCGTCAGCGGGCCAGAAACCCTGCATTGCCATTGCGCCCCCGCAGGCCCAACTGGGGCAGGGCGCCACAGGCCAGGACGTGGCAGGACCCGTACAGAATATGTTGATGTCCTATCTGAGCGGCCCACTGCTGGAGGTGGTAGTGCTGCAATCGCGACTACCCGCACAGCTCACCGCCGAAGCCAGGCAATCCGGTTGCGACTACATACTGACCGCCGACGTGCAATATAAACAGAAAAAGCGTTGGGGTAAGGCGTTATCCCTGGGCGCTGGCATCGCCTCTTCCGCACTACCCTACGCAGGTATGGGTGGCAGCGTCAGCAGTTATGTGGCCACCGCCACCGCAGCCAATGTCGCGAATACAGCCGCCAATGTACAACTGCAACAGGAGTCGATGGAGTCATTGACCGCAGCGCAGGGCACCATTCGCAAAGGAGACAGCATTTCATTGGGCTACCAGCTTGACAGCATCAAGGACGGCAAGACCCTCTCGAAAAACACCTTTGAAGAAAAAGCCAGTCAGGATGGGCAGGATCTACTACTGCCCTTGATCGAAGAGGCGGCAAGCGAAGTTTTCACTAACGTAACGCGCTAGCCCGACAGGGCATTGCTTTCTCGGGATTGCAATGCCCATTACCCGAGAGCTACGATCCTCTCCGGCCCCATCTGCCCCCAAGCCAGACACGGCCCAGAAAGGCCGCTCAATATCTTGCCTGATTAACTCTCCAGCATAAAAGTTACCGGACCATCATTGCACAGACTCACTTGCATATTGGCACCAAAAACTCCCGAGGCTACATCCGGGTGGAGGCGCTCTGCCCTGCTCATGAAATAATCGTAAAGCACCTCTGCCTGCTCTGGCGGCGCGGCATTGCTGAATCCCGGCCGCAACCCCTTACCGGTATCGGCGGCCAGTGTGAACTGGGAAACCACCATCAGTCCACCGCCCATCTGCTGAAGGTTGAAGTTCATCCTGCCTCCATCATCGGGAAAGATACGGTAGTTGAGC
>CATLZI010000172.1 GCA_950063125.1 uncultured Porticoccus sp.
GGCTGAAAAACTGACATCGCTATACCTGAGGCGAGAGCTGGCTGTGGATCTGCTGATACGAGGGGGGGGGAGGAAATTTGCCGCCAGCTAACCCCATGAGGTCCGCCGATGCACCTGCGACGTGCCATATGCAGAAACGCTGCTAATCAGAGATAATGCCATCTGACTGGTCGTGTTCGACTGGTCATTCATGCGTAAGGGAGAGGTTTGGCTGTGAAAAGTATTCTCGTGACAGGCGGTGCAGGCTATATCGGTTCTCATACCGTATTCCTGCTGCTGCAAGAGGGCTATTCGGTGGTTGTGCTGGATAACCTGAGCAACAGTAGCCGCGAAAGTCTGCTCCGTGTGGAGCGTCTTACCGGCAAGACGGTGACGTTTATCCAAGGCGATATCCGGGATGCTGCGTGCCTGGATGCACTGTTTGCCGAGCATGATGTGCTGGCGGTGATCCATTTTGCAGGCTTGAAAGCGGTGGGTGAATCGGTGGCCGAACCCCTGCGCTACTATGACAGCAATGTGACCGGCACTCTGACATTGCTTGAGGCCATGGAGCGTGCAGAGGTGCGAACCATGGTGTTCAGCTCTTCGGCAACGGTCTATGGCGACCAGGCGACGGTTCCCATTCGTGAAGATTTCCCGCTGAGTGCGACCAACCCTTATGGGGCAACCAAGCTGCATATCGAGGATATGTTGCGGGATCTCTATAAAAGCAATGACCAGTGGAATATCGCTTTGCTGCGCTACTTTAACCCTGTAGGTGCCCATGAAAGCGGCGATATCGGTGAAGACCCCAATGGCATTCCCAATAATCTTATGCCTTTTGTTGCCCAGGTTGCTATTGGCAAGCGCGAGAGATTGAACGTTTTTGGTGGGGATTACCCCACCCACGACGGCACCGGGGTGCGTGATTACATCCACGTGATGGATCTTGCCGAGGGGCATCTGGCGGCACTACAGGCGTTGGAGAAAACCGGGAGCTTAATTACGACCAACCTAGGAACGGGGCGTGGGTATAGCGTACTTGAGATAATTGAGGCTTTTTCAAGGGCTTCCGGCCGTGATGTTCCTTATCAGATTGTGGAACGTCGCCCCGGTGATGTGGCGACCTGTTATGCGGACCCGACCCATGCCAGCAATGTACTTGGTTGGACCGCATCGCGAGGTATTGACACCATGTGCGAAGATCACTGGCGCTGGCAGGACAAGAATCCGAATGGATATAAATAAGCATTACTCATTGGCTATTCGTTATCTGATCAGGTTCGGATGGCGCCTCTGAATGCTCTCTTGATTCGTCAATCCCGCGAAGTCGGGAATTCATTTACTCAGGCCTTCAGTGTGTTGGGGTTCCTTCATTGATAGCGAAACTGGATATTGCCGCTCTGTTGCGTGACTTTGCAGCCTTGCTGAAAAAGTATCTTGGTCCGCTGGTGATCAGGGGGCTGGGTGCAGTGGCCATGCTGGCCATGAATGTTCTTGTTGCAAGGCAGCTGCCGGCAGACCAGGCCGGTATTTTCCTCTGGAGCGTTGCGGTGCTGATGCTTGCTTCAGTGGTAGTGAGAGTTGGTACGGATAACAGCGTGCTGAAGCTGGCATCAATCGCATTTTCGGAAGGAAAGGATGATCAACTTTATCGCCAACAATGGTTTTCGTTGTTTCTGGTTGGCACGGTTTCCCTCTTTGTATCGATTAATGCAGTAGCAGTTGTCTGGCTTGTGCCTTTTTTTTCCGAGGATAAGCGCTGGGCGTTAACGTACATGCTGGCCGCAATTGTGCCTTTCAGCTTATTGTTTCTCCAGACCCGCTTTTTGATAGCGGCCAGGAAAAGCTCCCTAGGGATATTTTTCTCTACATCTGCTCCGTTTATCGGCTTTATTCTGCTGATTTTTCTTTTCCCTTTTGAAGATGCAGCGACTGCAGCTGCGGCATTTCTTGCTGCATCTCTGATTTCCTTGACCCTGGCGCTCGGGATATTTCCCCCGGGTAACAGACCAGGCTTTCCTGCCAAAGCAGATCGACGGGATATGTTGTTGATGAGTCGACATTTTTGGCTGGCTGCCGTATTTTCTGAAATGATTATCTGGGTCAGCCAGATTCTGGCCGTTATATGGTGCAGCCCGGATGAGCTGGCATGGCTGGCCTTGGGGCAACGACTTGCATCCATAGTGAGCTTGCCGTTGATTGCGGTAAAGAGCGTTATCTCACCTCAGCTTGCCAGCGCAATGAGTCAGAGAGATTTCGGCGGGCTTGCAAGAGGGTTGCGCGAAAGTTCGTTGATAGGCCTTGTTATTGCTGCCCCACTGTTTGTATTTATTGTGGCCATGCCTGATGTATTGATCAGGATGACTGTTGGCGAGGCATATCTCCCAGCCGTTGATCTGGTATTGATTTGTGCGATAGGGCAACTGGTTAATGTTTCTGCCGGAATTTCCGGTGGAATGTTGGCTATGACGGGTAACGAAAAGCTGTTGCGAAATATTATTGTTTGCAGTGGGATTCTTTGCGTTCTGCTGAGTATTATCCTTATTCCTGTTTATGCTGCAGTCGGTGCTGCCCTGGCGTTTTCAATTACCATGGTGATCCAGAATGTCGCCATGTATCTATTTTCCAGGCAGTTTATTCGCACCTGTATGAAAGAGATTCGTCATGAGTAACCGTGGCTCGCTGAAACGCGCCTTTACCAAAGGCTTTTATATACAGTTTCGTAAGCTGGCAAAATCATTGCTTCATGCCTGCAAAGCCGCAGTTGGTGGGCATATCGAAAAGCCTGAGTTCGTTGTGCTGGGTGACAAGAAGGTCGCGTACCTGGTGGTTTCAAAAGCTGCCTGTTCTTCCATAAAGAAAGCAATGGTGGCTGGTATTGTAGATGAAGATATTAAGGATAATTACTCTATTCATCAAAACCGCAAGGTGGCCCAACTGACGGTAAGAGGGAGGTTTCCTGACGCTGAGCAATGCCATGTCTTCACTTATGTCAGAAATCCTTTTTCCAGAATTGTTTCTTCTTATATCAACAAGTTTGAAGATTTTGAAAAAATTCGCATGGTTGGGTTTGAATATGCGGATTATCTTGGCGGTTACCTGGAAATGTCTGATTCTTTCGAGGCCTTTGTCGAGAAGGTCTGCAATATTCCAGATCGCTTGAGTGATAGACATTTCATGGGGCAGTACTACCTGATCCATTCCTTGTCGCCGCGCTTGCCTGACCAGATTGAAAAACTCGAAGAGATTGAGCGTAGCTTTCCCGCACTGTCTGAGCATTATGGTTTTGGGGATGTTCCCCATTTTAACCGTACTGGGGGATATAACTATGAAGATTATTATTCCTCCGCTGAAATGGTTGAAATGGTTTATAGACGCTATCGTCGAGATGTCGAGGAGTTCGGCTATCAGGCTGAGTATGAAAGGTTGAGGTCCCGTTTTGATGTCTGAGCTTCTTGTGCGAGTCAGGGGCATTTGTGTTGGCCGTTACCGGGCGTTCGTTAGATGGCTTGGTGCATTTGTTATGCGACGAAGAGGCTTTAAAGTCATCCATTTCCTCCATATCGGGAAGACAGGGGGGACGGCTCTAGGGCGGGTTTTCCACGGAAATCAACGGGTGGGTAATTCCTGGTTGGTCCTGCATGAGCACAGCACTACCGTCAGGCGGTTACCGAAGAATGATCAGTTCACGTTTGTATTGCGTGATCCAGTCGATCGCTTCGTCAGTGCATTTTATAGCCGCTATCGACAAGGTAAGCCGGCTTACTCCATTCCATGGACAGAAGCTGAAGCATCCGCATTTGCATCGTTTCCTGATGCCAATAGCCTGGCTGAGGCGCTGAGTAGCCCCGAACCCGAGTGCCGTGAAAGTGCTCGGGCTGCAATGCATGCTATTGGCCATGTAAGAACTCGCTACCGTGATTGGCTGGGTTCTGTTGAAAATCTTTCTGAATTGTCTCATCGCATCCCTCTGGCGGGCTGGCAGCCGGAGCTCGACAGTTATCTGTGTTGCCTTGTCGATACCCTTGGCGGAGACCCCGGGCAGTACCGTTTCCCGAGCAATGCGGCAAAATCGCATAAGGGAGGGCATGGAGGTCGAGCGGAGCTATCCGATTTAGCTATAGAGAATCTGCTTGAATGGTATGGCGATGATATCAGGTGGGTAGAGGCGGTCCGGCGGCTTGATCTTTTTGCCAGTAACAAGGCCTTGGTAAATAATGATGACAATTAAAGTGGCATGTGTACATGATTCCAGTGCTTACCTGCCAGAGTTACATGCTTATAGTGAGTATTTCCAGAAAAGTAGTTCCGTTCGCTTTGAGGTTGTCTCTCATTCATACGGGGAGGTTTTTTCTCCCGAGCGCTATGATTTGATATACCGCTTCATGGGATTTTACCCTTTCTGGAGCTATATTGGTGTGCCGGAAATCCATGAATATCATAGTTTGAGTGTTCCGCCATTTGCACAACCGAAGGATACGATAAAGCGATACCTGAACAGAAAGCCCGTAGGCCGTGTTTTTCTGAATGGGCAGGTTGAAAGTGTTCTCGGTTTTTCTGACCAGGTTCCGAGTGTTCAGCGTGATATGGGCGTGCATCAGCGCTTTTTCGACGCGGTTGCCGCAGGTTCCGCTAAGGAATTCGACATCGTTTACTGTGGAACGGTCGCTGGTCGCCAGGGGCTGCTTGAAGTTCTCAAGGAGTGTCTTGAGGCTGATTTATCAGTCCTTATTGTAGGCAGGATTGACGATTCCGATTGGCTGGATAGGCTGGGGTCGCTGAAGCGGGCTTTGACTGTGACGGGCGCTGTTCCCTATGATGACGTTCCAGGCTGGATCAGTAAGGCCCGCTATGGGCTCAATTTCATCCCGGATGTTTATCCCTTCAATGTGCAGACCAGTACCAAGGTTCTGGAATATTGTGCTGCGGGTCTGGGGGTCGTGACAAATGATTATGAATGGATCCGGAATTTCGAAACTTGTCACCATGCCAGTTTTTATAAAATGGAATCTGGCCTGGCTGATTTGAAGACTATGGATCCACGGGGCTTTTCGGCTTCTGTGGACTCACTGGAATGGTCTTCTTTGTTGGAACGTTGTGG
>CATLZI010000173.1 GCA_950063125.1 uncultured Porticoccus sp.
AGCCAGCGTTCCTCGGGGGTGCGCGGCTGGTCGATCAGTTGCACACCGGTTGACCGCTTTGCCATCCACTTTGAGATAAGCAGCGAAATGAATGACCCGGCAAAACCGAATATACCGCACATGATCAGCAGTCCGGTGAGGTTCCCCTGAACCCCCTGGGCGGCAAGGTATTGCTCCAGCCCAAGTACTTTGAAGATGATGCTGAACAGCACCAGAATGGCAATGTTGGTGCCCAGAAAAAGCCCGATTCTTAACACGTGATCTCTCCTAGTGATGATGTCCGCCAGTATGGTGTCAACAACTGGCATCCCTGTAAGATGCGACTGGTTTCAAAAAATTCAACTGCCGGATTGATGAATATCCCCGGGTGTCTTGTTGGAAGGCCTGTCATAAACTGTCAATGGTTGCTGTGGTAAAAAACAGTGGGAGACTATAGCAAAGATGACCGGTCGGCTCTCCAGAAGATTGATGGCTTCCTGTTCGGGACTGCAGTCACCCGGTAGCAATCCGATGTACTATGTGGGCAGGTTCCACTCTGAGTTCGCCAAAACGAGGTCTGCCATGGCAGCAATGAAACCGCTGATAATAATGCTGATGGCACTGAACGTGCTGTCCGGATGCGCTCTATTGTCGTCGGGACAGCCACCACCGGAAGTTCAGCTCAGCAATGTGGAACCTGCCGGACGACAGGGCCTTGAGCAGAGTTTTATGATCAGTTTGCGAATCCTCAACCACAGCAGTACACCACTGAATATTTCCGGATTATCCTATAGCCTCAATTTGGAAGGACACAAGCTGATCAGCGGGGTAGCCGGGGGGCTTCAGCCCATTCCTCCGCACAGCCAGGTCGCCATTAAAGTCCCAGCCTCCACCAATCTGATCAGTGGTCTGAAAATCATTGGTGCCTTTATGGAAAAGAACAAGCAATCGGTGGATTTTGAACTGGAGACCCGGATCAGCATGGGCTGGTGGCGCATGCCCGTTACTGTGGTCGAATCGGGTTCGCTCGACTTGAGCCAATAATCCCCCGGTTGCCTCGGATCAAACGAACGTGATACTCCAGCGAATAGGTGAATGGTTAGCAAGCAAGCTGGCCGAGCCCAGATATCGCAGTACGATGCCAACCCGTACGGACTTGCTGGCGGCGACACTTCGTCCCGGTGACGTATTGCTCGTGGAGGGGCTGAGTCGTTTCAGTATCGCCATCAAGTATCTCACCCAGTCTACCTGGTCCCATTCCGCGCTCTACATCGGTTCCTGGCAGGGACAGACGGGAATGCTGGTGGAGGTGGACGTGCGCGAAGGGGTCAGGCTGGTTCCGTTGAGTCATTTTTTTGGACTTCAGGCGCGTATCTGTCGGCCGGTGAAACTGGACGAAAGCGAGATAACCGAGTTGATCGGCTATGCGACTGACAGGCTTGGCTATCATTACGACCTGAAAAATATTCTGGACCTGATGAGGTATCTGATTCCGACCCCCCCCGTGCCGAATCGATGGCGGCGGCGGATGCTGTCGCTGGGCAGTGGTGATCCCACCCGAGCCATCTGCTCGTCCCTGATTGCTCAGGCATTCCAGTCAATACGCTATCCGATTTTGCCTAAAGTAACCCTGGAAAAGGCCCTCGATCCCGATATGCAGGAAATCTATCAGGAAATTCTTCATATCCGGCACCACAGTCTTTTTGTGCCGAGGGACTTTGATCTGTCGCCCTATTTTGAAGTGATCAAACCGACCCTGGCAGCCGGTTTTGATCCTCATCTGGTAACCTGGGGTGAACCGTCCGTTGAGCAGGAGGTGCAGCCGCAGCAGGCATCCCGGCATATATCGGCGGATTAACAGGTAGCCAATCAACCCGCATTATCCAACAGACGAACCTCTCTCTGTGGGAAAGGTATGCTGATGTTGGCGTCATTGAGTGCCTGAAAAATCGCCCCGTTCACCCGGAACCGCGTTTCGTGAAAATGTTCTGTAGGCACCCAGAAACGCACCATGAAGTTAATCCCGCTATCACCAAAATTGTCGATGCCGATCAAAGGTTCCCGGGCCTCTGCGGCGCCCTGTTCTGCCAATACTGATTGCAGTACCTTGACCACGGTCTCCGGGTCAGAGCCATAACTGACGCCCACGGTGGTTTCTGCCAGTTTGTTGGCAGCAGAGTTGTGCAGAATCTCGCCGACGATATGCCGGTTGGGAATGGTGATGCGCACATTGTCCTCATCCTTCAGGACGGTATAAGCGAGATGAACCTCGTCCACCAGTCCGGTTTCCCCCTTTACTGTGATGGTATCGCCCACGACGAATGGACGGGTAATGATAATATTCAGTCCCGCACCATAGTTGGAGAGCAGCCCCTGAACGGCCAGGCCGGCCCCCAGTGAAATGGCACCGATGGCGGCCACGAAAGGTGTCACACTGATACCGATTTTGCCGAGGGCAATAATGGCCACACCCACGAGAATGACAATTTTGACAAAGCTGGCGATAAAGCGGCTCAGGGTGATATCGAGGGATTTTTTCTCACACAGTCTAAGTGTTGCGGCCGATACTTTGGATGCCACAAACATGCCGATCAGGAAAACGATCAGTGCGCCAACCAACTGGAAGCTGTAGTTGACAAAAAATTGCACGATACTGTTGTAGATTGCCTCGACTTGCTGAATTTCTTCCTGCATGGGTGGTCACTCCTGCTGTGTTTTGGGCGAAGCATAGCAAAATACTATTCGGCATATTAAGGTGTTATTTTTCCGACAGGCTGTATTCCCGGTAAAACCTACATGGCAAGTATTAACAATCGAATGCTAATGGGCTGTGATGGGCAGCTCCTGTGCAAACTGGATGGCAGTGTGTTGTTGCACGGTGACGTCATCAGGCCATTTCAGGCGATGTGTGATGCGGCTGCAGGTGAGGGCCTACAGATTACCGTGGCCAGTGGCCATCGCTCTTTCGCGCGGCAACTGGCCATCTGGAACAGCAAGGCTCGGGGTTTGCGCCCGGTGCTGGATGATACTGGCTCCCCGATTGATCTCGAATCGCTCAGTGACTGCGACAAGGTAATGGCGATCTTGCGCTGGTCCGCACTGCCGGGGTGTTCCCGGCATCACTGGGGAACCGATATGGATGTCTGGGACGCAGCGGCTGTGCCTGGCGACTACAGGTTGCAGCTTGTCCCGGAGGAGTATGCCGGGTCAGGGCCGTTTTGCAGATTGTCCGAATGGTTGCAGGAACATGCCGCCGGTTTTGGTTTTATCAGACCCTATGCCATTGATCGTGGTGGCGTGGCCCCAGAGCCATGGCACCTGAGTTATCTGCCGGTAGCACGGCTGTTTGAGGAGAAACTGGATAGAGTATTTCTGCGCGAAATTCTGGATAATGACCAGTTGGAATTGCGAGATGCTGTTCTGTCGAATCTCGATACAATCATGGCAAGGTTCATTTTTCCCGCAATAACTTTACCGCAATAACTTTACCGCAATTAAAGAGACACTGATGGTCGATCTGCCACAAACAACCCCCGCCGACGACGCGCTCTGGCAATCAATTCGCCAGGAAGTTGTTGAGCGGGCCAGGCTGGAGCCGGTTCTGGCGAGCTTTTTCCATGCCGCTGTCCTGAGCCATAAATCGCTGGAGGATGCGCTCGCCTACAACCTGGCTGAACAACTCGGTAATAGTATTTTATCCCCGCTGGCCATTTATCAGGTGCTGCTGGACGCAATGCAGAGTGACAGCTCAATTTGTGAGCGGATGAGATGCGACCTGACGGCCCATATGGAACGTGATCCGGCCTGCGGCCAGTATTGTCTGCCCCTGCTTTACTTCAAGGGGTTTCATGCCCTGCAGGTGTATCGTGTAGCGAACTGGCTCTGGCGGCACCAGCGGCGCTCCCTGGCCCTGTTTTTACAAAGCCGGGCCTCGGAAATATTTGCGGTGGATATTCACCCCGCAGCCGAGATCGGCGGCGGAATCATGCTCGATCATGCCACGGGTCTGGTGATCGGTGAAACGGCGGTGATCGGTGAAAATGTTTCCCTCTTGCATTCTGTCACCTTGGGTGGCACTGGCGCTCAGGCAGGTGATCGCCATCCAAAAATACGTTGCGGGGTGCTGATTGCTGCCGGTGCCAAAGTACTTGGCAATATCGAAGTGGGTGAAGGCGCCAAGATCGGTGCCGGAAGCCTGGTTCTCGATTCAGTATTGCCGCATACCACAGTGGTGGGTGTTCCAGCCAGAGTGGTGGGGGTTCCCGGCGAGGCCGAGCCCTCCCGTACTATGGACCAACGTATCAACCTGGGTTGTGGCTGATGGAACGCATTTATGGCTTGATAAAACGTCGTGCTTTCTACGCCGCCATTAATTCCTGGCGTGGTTTACAGGCCTGTTTTAAATACGAGGAAGCCTTCAGGATTGAAGTGGCGGTTACCTGCCTGCTCTTTCCTCTGGCATTTTTTATGGCTGAAAACCCGGTCGAGCTGGTTCTTCTGCTGGGTTCGGTGTTGTTGTTGCTGATCGTGGAGCTGCTCAATTCCGCTGTGGAGGCTGCCATTGACCGTATCGGTGAAGAGCGCCATGATTTATCTGGCAGGGCCAAGGATCTCGGTTCTGCGGCGGTGCTGTTGACGATGTTGTTGGTATTGATTACCTGGGTTGCTATCGCCGTTCAATGAATAGGCGTCGTTTGACTGAACATCAGGATTGATTGCTATCCGTAACGGATAAGGGGAACGGGTGATGAGCGATAGACGTTTTGAAGTGATTTTTCGCGGAGACGTGGTGCCCGGGCAGTCCCTGATGGACGTGAAGCGACGCCTGGCCGAATTATTCGGCGCACCGGCCGCCAAGGTTGAACAGATGTTTTCCGGCAGACCGGTGGTCATCAAACGTGATCTCGATGAAGAGGCGGCAGCGCGTTACAGGGTTGCCCTGAAAGATGCCGGTGCGTTAGTGGAGCTTCGCCCCGTTGATCCCGACAGCCAGATAGGGAAGGATACCAACCGCGCAGATCAAACAGTACCACCGGCTGCCAACCTAGCTCGGGGTGCTGATGGCCCATCGGGTCAGAAGACAG
>CATLZI010000174.1 GCA_950063125.1 uncultured Porticoccus sp.
CGCTTCTCGAAGCCGAAGTCCGCGCCCTGGGTATCGAGGTTATCACCCATTCCGGTGTGCGTTCTGTGGAGGGTTTTGAGCATGTCACCGGGGTCATCACCCGGGACGGCGAGACGATTCACTGCGATACCGTGTTGTTCTGTACCGGTATCACGCCGAACCTGGAACTGGCTCGAAAAGCCCGCATCCCGGTGGGCACTGGTATTCTGGTCAATGACCAGATGAGGACATCGGATCCCGATATTTTTGCTATCGGTGAGTGCTGTGAACACCTGGGCGTCACCTATGGGCTGGTCAACCCCGGTTACGAACAGGCGGCGGTGACCGCGGAAATCATTGCCAGCGAACCACAGGAGGACTTGCCGCGCTATCTGGGTTCCATGGCTATCAGCCACCTCAAGGTGGTCGGCACCGATGTCTGCAGTCTCGGGGAAATCAGTGATTTACCCAGCAGACCCTTCCAGAGAGAACTTCAATATTTTGACAAGTCCAGCGGGGCCTACCGGAAGCTGGTGCTGCTCAGGGGCAAGATCATCGGTGCGGTGGCTATTGGCAACTGGCCAGAGTCCCGACGCGTCCAGGAAGCCTATCAGAATGCACGCAAAATCCGGTTCTGGCACCTGCTGCGGTTTTATCTGACCGGCACATTATGGGGCAAGGGCGGTGACGATATTGGCAATTGGCCTAGTGGCACGATCATTTGCCAGTGCAACAATATCAGTTACGGCGTACTGTCCAGCGCCATCGCCAACAATTGCAGCACACTGCCTGAACTCCAGGACCGCACCCGGGCCGGCACCGTCTGCGGTTCTTGCAAACCTTTGCTGCAACAGCTTTTGGGTGTTGTCGGCATGGAGAGGGAATCCGGGGCCACCACCCTCACCGCGGGGGCACTGCTGGCCACCGCACTGGTGGCACTGATCGCCTTCTGGCCGGAAGCAAAAGTAGCCGACAGCGTTCAACAACAGGGCTGGTTCGAGGGCATCTGGAACGACAAATTCTGGAAACAGGTCACGGGCTTTACTTTGCTGGGGCTGACCGCTATCGGATTGCTGATGTCACTGCGCAAACGCCTGTCCTGGCGCTGGATGGGCAAGTTCTCCGGATGGCGTCTGGTCCATGCCTCACTCGGTGTGTTGTGCTGTATCACACTGGTGCTGCACAGCGGTTTTCACCTGGGATCCAACCTCAATCAATTGCTGATCGTTAACTTTCTTGCAGTACTCCTGATGGGCGCCTTTACCAGTGGTGCCATTGGCCTTGGCCACAAACTGCGGACAGGGGCCGCGCAGGGCACAAGAAAGTCTATGCAATGGCTGCACATCATTGTGTCGTGGCCCCTGCCCGTGCTTTTGGCTTTCCATATCCTCACCGTGTATTACTACTGATGCAGGGGCCGATGCATTGAAAAAAATCATCTGGGCCACATGGATGCTTGTCACGCTGTCGATAGCCGGCTACTACGGCTATATCCTGTTCAAAGCCGACAATAAACAGGCACTACTGATCGGCGAGACCAGCCATGGGCACTTTCAGATCGAGCTGGCCTGCAGCAGTTGTCATACAGAGGCCTTTGGTGGTCCAGAACTGATCCAGGAAGCCTGTGTCGGCTGCCATGGTGCGGAACTGGCAGAGGCCAACGATACGCACCCCAAAAAGAAGTTTACCGACCCGCGCAATGCAGACCGGCTCAGTGTGGTGGATGCCCGCTACTGTGTCAGCTGTCACACCGAACACCACAGAGAAATCACAGCTCCGATGGGGGTAACCCTGCCAGAGGATTATTGTTTTCACTGTCATACCGACGTCGGCGACGACCGGGAGAGCCATCGGGATCTGGCCTTTGATAGCTGTGCCAGCGCAGGTTGCCACAACTATCACGACAACCGGGCACTCTTTGAAGACTTTCTCGTTCACAACCACTCAGGTCCCTGGCTGAAAGAAATGGCTCGCCTCACCAACCCCAACGGCGCCGCCATTCTCGCCAGCAAACGCGTACCCGAACAACAGCCGACATTCCCCGAGCAAAAAACGGCCCACCCGGATATCCATCAAGAATGGTCTGGCAGCAGCCACGCCGATGCCGGTGTGGGCTGCGGTGGCTGTCACAGTGATAACCGCTCCGATGAATGGCTCGAAAAACCCGGCATTGCACAATGCCAGACCTGCCATATTCACGAAGTCGAAAGCTATAAATCGGGCAAACACGGTATGCGACTGGCCCAGTCCCTGCCCGCTATCCGCCCTGTCGATTCCAAACTGCCCTTCAAGGAGACAGCGATGTCTCTGCAGCAGGGTTGCAACAGCTGCCACAGTGCACACCGGACAGACACCCTGTTTGCCGCCAGTGAAGCCTGCCTGACCTGCCACAACGATGAACACTCGCGGGGATTTGCCAGCTCGCCCCACGGACGGCTGTTAACCCAGGCCATCGCCGGTGCCATTCCGGTGGAGCAGGCCGTCAGCTGTGCCACCTGTCATATGCCGAGAGCGGAGAACATCGTCGATGGAGAGGCGGTGGTACAGGTCAATCACAACCAGAACCACAACCTGCGCCCCAATGAAAAGATGATCCGGCCGGTTTGTATGCAGTGCCACAATCTCGGCTTTTCCATTGACGCCCTGGCTGACCCGGCACTGATCAGGAACAACTTCAACGGCAAACCAGCCACCCATATCCCGTCCATCGACTGGTCACTCAAACGGGTGGCTGACTGATGCAATTCACTGCCGTAACCACCACTTACCTCCCATGTCATTACTCTGAAACCACGAGGAATTCACCATGAAACACGTCAAAAAAATAGCCCTCATGACTACACTGCTCGCCAGTAGCCTTGTTATTACCGCCTGCAATGAAGCACCACCAGCAAAGGCCGGCATACCGCCGAAACTCTATACTGACTCACTGTTTGCGGTCATGAATGCCGACCGGGCCAACTACACCAAATTGATCATTCAGCGCCTGGGACCCAATGGCGCGGGTGCCATCAAGCCCGATGAACACTGGAAGGAAATAGAAAACGGGGCATTACTGCCTGCCCAGATGTTCCGGGCAGGCTCGGAGGCCGTCGCGGAAGTGACCGATGAATTCACCTACTCGCTGCAATCCCTGTGGCCTATCAACAAGCAGAATGCACCCAAAACCCCCCTTGAAGAAGAGGGCCTGCAATACACCGTGGACAATCCCGGTGAAAATTTTTACGGCGAGGAAAAGCTGGGTGACGTGACCTACTTTACGGCGGTATATCCCGATGTCGCCGTCTCCCCCGCCTGCACAACCTGCCATAACGATCACAAGGACTCCCCCAGAACCGACTTCGATATCGGCGACGTGATGGGTGGTGTGGTTATCCGCGTCCCCCTTTAACTGATCGGAATTTCTGAGTCTGGTGGCCCTATGTTTAACAAAAAATGTGTGATCGCTGCTGTTCTTTGTCTCGGCTTGTCGGCCTGCTCCGACAAGCCGGACTCATCCGTCGACGGCAGTACAACTGACAGGCAGGCACCACCTTCGGCCCACCCCGGTGAACCACTGGTAAAAGCCAACTGTCGCGTCTGCCACGCATCGGGCATCAACGGCGCGCCCATTATCGGCAACGACAGAATGTGGGCACCCAGAATCAGCCAGGGAGAGGAAACCCTTGTTAAACATGCCACCGAAGGTTACGGGCTGATGCCCGCCCGCGGTGGTTCAACATTAACCGATGAACAAATGGCACAGGCGGTCAGCTATATGCTTTCGCAGCTGACCCCCGAACCACAATAGAGGATATATCCATGACACCCGAGCAAATACACGCCTGCAAAACCTCCTGGGCCAAAGTGGAACCGATTGCCGACTCCGCAGCCACCCTTTTCTACAACAACCTGTTTACTGCGGATCCGACCCTGAAACCCCTGTTCAAGGGAGACATGGGGGAACAGGGTAAAAAGCTGATGGAAATGATCGGTGCTGCGGTGCGCATGCTGGATCGACTCGACGAACTGGTGCCCGTAGTGGAAGCCATGGGCAAGCGTCATCTCGCCTACGGAGTTGAGGACGCCCATTACGATACCGTCGGCAGTGCGCTGATAGAAACCCTGCAAACCGGCCTTGGCGACAGCTTTACCGATGACGTAAAGGAAGCATGGATAGTCGCTTACGGCATCCTCGCATCCACCATGATTGCGGCGGCTCACAAGGAGGTCTCCGCCTGAGCTCCCGGACGGATCAGACGGCATGGTGGCCGAATGCTCAATAATCCCCAGGTTTAAACAACGCCCGCCAACTGATCCGTCAGCGCCATCCAGAGAGCGTCCATGCCGCGCTGGAGATCCCGTAGTTTGAGGCGATCCTCGGCGCTGTGATGGCTTTCAACAACATCCAGCCGTATCAGATCCATGGCGGGGTGCCCCCAGGCGGCATATTCCCAATCCAGTATCACCAGGCCACGATCCGTATCGATGATATTTTCCGGTATCAGGTCATGGTGACAGATGACCGGTTGCCAGGAACTCGCATCGATAGCCGCGGCATGTTCTTCGATTGCATCTGCCGCCGCGGGGCGAACGGCCAGCTGGGCAAGGTAGTATCGACAGTGATTCAGGTAACTGAAACGGCTGGCTGTAGCCGGTTTGGGAAACGCCTGGATTTTTTCGAGCAGGGGTACCAGTTGCCGGTTTAGCCGATGATCGTTATCAACCGTCCCCGCATCCCATACTCGTCCGTCGACAAATTCCGTCACCAGCACCTCGCCGGTCACATAAAGCAGCTTTGGCACATAGCCGGTGGGCTGCAACAGGCGAAGCAGCGTCTCTTCCCTTTGGCGGTCAATCCCCAGCGCCTTGCTGTGTGGTGTATTGACTCTCACTACGGCTCTCCTGGAGCCACTTTCCACCAGATAAGACAAATTGGTCATACCGCCGGACATGGGTTTAACCAGAGACGGTTTACCTGGGAGACAGACTTCCCAGCGCCGCCATTCAGATAACGTCTGGTGCAGCAAACTCTTGCCGTCGCTCAGTGATTGGCTGTTCAAGGTAATGTTTTCTCCAGCGGATAAAACCGAGCACGACCAG
>CATLZI010000175.1 GCA_950063125.1 uncultured Porticoccus sp.
TGGCCAATTTTGCCGCCGGTGTGCTGATCCTGATTTTTCGTCCCTTCCGTGTTGGAGACTATGTTGAAGTGGCCGGTGTCGGTGGTACGGTGTCGAAAATACTGGTATTTACTACCGAGCTGAACACCCCGGACAACAAGCGGATTGTGATTCCCAATGGCCAGGTAATGAGCGGTACCATTACCAACTACTCCACCCACGATACCCGCCGGGTCGATCTGGTGATCGGTATCAGTTACGGCGATGACATCGACAAGGCCAAGGCAGTGCTGCGTGAAGTTGTTGAAGCAGATAAACGTGTGTTGGCAGATCCGGCCCCGAATATCGCAGTTACCCAGCTGGCGGACAGCAGTGTCAACCTCATTGTCCGCCCCTGGGTTGCCACGGGCGACTACTGGGGGGTCTATTGGGATCTCACCGAAGCCATCAAAAAGCGCTTTGATAAGGAAGAGATTTCCATTCCTTTCCCGCAACGCGATGTGCATTTGTATCCGACAGCCGATAACGCTTGAAGGTCAAATGCTCAAGGCCCCTGTGAAGGGGCCTTTTTTGTTCTATAAATAGAGAGGCATATATGGGTATTCTTTCCTGGATCGTACTTGGCCTGGTGGCCGGAATTCTTGCCAAATGGATCATGCCGGGCAGGGATGGTGGTGGGTTTATTCTCACGGTGCTGTTGGGTATTGCCGGCGCTTTTGTCGGTGGCTGGATTGGTTCGTTACTGGGCTTCGGTGGTGCGGGTGGCTTCAGTTTGGCCAGTATCGCCACGGCCACGGTGGGCGCCATTCTGATTTTGCTGCTTTACCGGCAGTTGAGAAAATAGTGAATTCCGGCGGCTGTTCTATTTGGCAAAAACTGAGGAGAACACGATGAAATGCACGATCCTATCTATTGCAATGGTCGTCTTACTGGGCACTGGTATTGCGTCGGTGACACTGGCTCAGAAGCCGGAGCATGCCGGAAGTGGCAAAGGTGTTATGAAAGACGGGGCCCCGGTGGTCCGGGGAACGGAACAGTCGCGTGAAAAAAATATGCTCAAAGACATGGAGCAGAAACGGGAGATGACAGAGGAGCAGCGACGACTGCGTGATCCGGACCGCGATGAGCATGAACCCCGGGAGGAACGCGACAGGGAAGAGGCCAGGGATATGGAAAAACAGCGGGAGATGAAGGCCGAGCAGCAGCGCAAGGAACTTGGCAAAGGCTCTGAGCAGGGCCAGGACATGCGCCAGGAGCACAGTCGCAAATGGTGGCGCTTCTGGGATTAATTGCGCCCTTTTCATCCCTGTCCCACAGAAAACGCAGCCGATCGGCTGCGTTTTCTGTGGGACATCAATATTTGAATGGGCGATCAGCGGGCGCGATCAAAGCGCCGTTTGCGGCGATAGGGAAATACATCGACAATTTTGCCGTTGCGGATCTGTTCCTGCAGCCCCCACCAGAATTCCACATCGTAGATATCGCTGTGGAGCGCCTGAAAGGCTTCCCGGGCAACGGGATTGCCGGAGAAGAATAACCGGAATTCCTCTGGAAAAATATCGTTGGTTGCCACGGTATACCAGGGGGTGGCAGACATCTCCTCCTCGTCGGTCTTCGGTTCTGGGATGCGCCTGAAATGACACTCGGTCAATGGGCAGATTTCATCGTAATCGTAAAACACCCCCCGGTTGTGGCGGGTGACCCCGAAATTTTTCAGCAGCATGTCACCCGGAAAAATATTCGCCGCCGCCAGTTGTTTGATGGCGTTGCCGTATTCCTCGATGATGTTGCAGGTTTGTTGTTCATCAGCCCGCTGCAGGTAGATATTGAGCGGTGTCATGCGGCGCTCGGTATAGAGGTGCTTGATGATCAGCCGGTCTCCCTCGAAGGTCAGCAGCGAGGGTGCGACTTTCTGTAACTCGGCGAGTAGTTCGTCGGAAAAGCGATCCACCGGAAACGAAAAATTAGCAAACTCCTGGGTATCGGCCATCCGCCCGATACGGTCGTGCCGGGAGACCATGTTGTACTTCTCCCGCACGATTTCGTGGGTGACCTCCTTGGGCGGGTCGAAACGATCCTTGATGATTTTAAAGACAATATCGTAGGACGGCAGCGTGAATACCGACATCACCATCCCCTTGATGCCCGGCGCAATGACAAACTGATCCTGAGAGTTCCTCAGGTGACTGACAAACTCCCGATAAAATTCCGTCTTGGCGTGTTTGGGAAAACCAATGGACGTGTAGATTTCGTTGTCGCCCTTGTGGGGCATCAATTGCTTTAAAAAATGCAGATAGAGGTAGGGCAGCGGGGCATCTACCATAAAATGGGTTCGGGTAAAGCTGAACACCACGCTCATCTCTTCCTTGTTGAAAATGGCAGTGTCAACAAACAGGCCGCCTTTTTCATTGTTCAGTACGGGCAGCACCAGTGGAAAAAGCCGGTCGCCGTCGATGATGCGACCGACGATATAGGCCGCCTTGCTGCGATAAAACACCGAATCGAGCGTATCAAATTGCAGTGCCGAAACCGGATTCTTCAGGTGGGGTAGCAACTGCTCGTTGAATTCCTGAACGATGAAGTTTACATCCCTGGTGAGGTTTTCCGGTGGCGTAGAGAACTCGGCATCCAGCAGGATCTGTTCAAACACGGCGGCGATATTGTCCATGCCCTCATAGCGCACATAAATGCTGTATTCCGCTTCCGGTATCGACGCCATTTGCGAAGACAGTACATAGATCAGGTCGTCATCAATCTTGTCGTGATCATTGATGCAGCCAAACACAGAGTTGAAAAAGGTCTCGGCAATTTCGTAATTGGGGAAGTTAAAAACCAGTTGGGTATAGACGGCCTTTGCCTGGCGCCATAATTCCAGATCGGTAATATCCTTGTTGGTCACAGTGGTCAGCAGCTCCGACACCTGACGAACCTTGGCCTTGTAGAGTTCCAGTCGGTCCACGTTGGCGCTTTGCACCGCGTGCCAGTCGGCCTTTTCAAAGCGCGCCTTGGCGCCCAGAGTCATATTCAGGTAATCGGCAAAATAGCTGCGGAAGCCATTGAGGATGGTTTTTGCCATCCGTCGCGCAGTGCTGTTACGAAAAAAACGGGGGTCCGGAGCGGTCATGGGATCAGTCCAGCTGCGTTATTCATCGAGCTTTAAATCAGCTTTCAGTTCTGCCAGTCGTTGCCGCGACGCCTCGCGACTCAACGGTGGTTTCTCCGCAGCTTCCCGTGCGGGATCCGGTAAGGCCAGCTGCCGACCCTTACCCAGTTCGCGACAGAGACGTCGGTAGTGATCGAGAAACAGGGGGTAGCTGACCGCCTCTGCCTCATGGGCCAACAGGTACCAGCCAGTGGCCAGCCCGGCGTGATAGACCACCGGGTGAGACCAGTGGTGAGTGGTTTTTGGGGAGGGCGCATTGCAGGCTTCGAGATACGCACTGCGCGGCGAGGGCAGCCCCGCCGGGTTCTGACAGGCCTCACAACATTGCAGCATGCGATTCAGCGTGGGTAGATAGTCGGATGTTTCGATCACCCGTTTGGCGCCCAGCAGAATCTGATCCCGATCGAAGTGTGCCAATGCGTCCAGCCACAGGCGTTTTGCCTGATTGAGCAGATCGGTATCGGAGTAGGCACTGTAGAACTGGTTGTGAAAGTTCAGCCGAAACAGGGCGAACACCTGGTTGATGGTGTCTACCAGGTGTTCTGGGCGCTCAGGATGTCGCCCAGCTGCGGTCGCTGAGTTCGTCGACGAGGGTGCGACTCCGCGTACTGCCCGGTCGATCAGATCGTTGTTGTTTTCCATCGCTTGAGTCCTGGGTATGTGTTTGGTGACGCGACCATTCCCGTTTTACCTGCTGCAGGAACTTGGTGTTCCAGGAGCCATAGAGCTGGCCGCTATCTCGCCAGTACAAAACAAATTCCGGTACCAGCCGTTCGGCAAAATCGCGCGGGATATTCGCCAACGTCAGCACCTCAAAAAGCTCTTCCCTGGGCTGCCAGTCCGCCGCCAGTGGGCGGGGCATGGTGTCCTGCTCCATCGTGTGTGTGAATCTGGCCCACTGACGTTTCACGTGCATGATAAAGCGGCTGTTCCAGGTGCTTGGGGATTCGCCCCGCTCCAGCCAGTAGAGGACAAACTCGGGGATGGCGTCCTCGACAAAATTACGGTTGATAGCCGCCTGTTGGGTAAGAATATCCATGGCATCCTGTGAGGGTTGCCAGTCCCGGCTCATAGGCGTGTCCTGCCCCCGCCTGGCCGTTTCCGTCTGCTGTGCCCGCCAGAGACGCAGTACATGCTTGATAAATTTTGAGCCCCAGCTGTAGCGCGGCTCGCCACGTTCCGTCCAATATGTAATGAACTCTGGCAACTGGTCGGCAATGAATGCTGCCGGAATGTTGTACTGGGCAAGTTGTTGCAGAACGTCATTTTCCGGTCGCCAGTCGGGGGATATGGGCCGGGTACTTTGGTGTGCCGGGGTTGCCGGAAGCGTAGCGGGAAATTCGCCGGGTTTTGCTGTATTGCTATTGTCGGCACACTGTTCATTAAAGGCAAAGCGCAATAGATTGCCCTCGGTCAGGGGGGGCGATGCCACCAGCAGAATGCCCTTGTCCCGAAGACTGCCGACGACCCGTTGCAGGTCAGAGAGAGACCAGAAGGGGGCAAATTTCAGGAGCTGCCCGCTGTCGATATTGAGCCACTCGTAGTCGCCCTGCCGTTCGGGCTTGCCATGACACATCAGCTCATTGAGTAATTGCAGTAAAACTGTCTCCTCCAGGCCAATGGTAGCGGCCAGGGAGGGAGAAATAATGAGCGGTTTTTCCGGGAGCAGTGACATGCTGACACTCTATCAGAAAGCGGTGGGCAAGTTTATCGGTCGCATTCGCTCAGAGGTGGTTTTCTATGTGGTTGCCGCATCGTTACAATAGCGCTTCAAAAAAACAACAAACAGCAAGGTGGCAATGGAATGGTTCCGAAGCAGGTCAGTTTGGTAGGAAGGCGACCAGCAAGCTGGCTTTGTTGTGTCCTGTTGTCGCTCAAATGGCTGCCGGTATTGGCCGCTTCGGTCGAGGGTTA
>CATLZI010000176.1 GCA_950063125.1 uncultured Porticoccus sp.
CAGGGGAGTCACATCAATACAGTTGGTGGCATGGGGGATGGTGTTGCAGGTGGCCAGTTCCGTCAGGCCGGACTGCAACAGCAGCTCATCGACACGGTCGGCAAAAATACCGTGGATCGCCGCGCATTTAACCCGGCTTATACCCTGTTGCCGGACTGCCTGTAGACACTTCAGGATGGTTTGGCCGCTGGAGATGACATCATCGATGATCACTGCTGTTCGATCCTGATAGTCTGAAAGGTCGGGAAGTGTGACCACCACATCGCGGTCGCCGTGCCGCTGCTTTTCGCCGATCACATAGGGATGACCGCTGGCCAGGGCAACCCGCGATACCCACTGCTCGCTCTCGCTGTCCGGACCGATCAGTAACAGGGACGCTTGATCGGTCAGCCAGTCAGTGAGTGCCGTTGTGCCTTCAACCCTGACACTGGGCACGATGTAGATGTCGTCAAGCGAATGGTAGCGATGAAGGTGTGGGTCCACTGTCACCAGCCAGTCGATATGGGTCGACAGCAGGTGGGCAAACAAACGCGAGGTGACCGCTTCGCCTTCATGGAAACGGCAGTCCTGACGCATGTAACACAGGTAGGGAGCTACCAGGCCTACCGAGCTTGCTCCCAATTCCCGCAGGGTTTCCAGCAGAAATATCAGTGGAAGCAACTTGGCATTCGGGTTGGCCAGATTGGCCACTACAATGCAGTGGCGACCGGCCACCGGTGTGGCAACTTTGAGATAGGTTTCCCCATCCGGAAACGGGCGGGTCTCGAGCGTTCCCATGCCTCCTGTCAGTTCACGGCAGAGGGGTGCCAGCAGGGGATGCTCATCAAGGGAGAATAACAGGGGCAGATGCTGGTCGGCAGTGTTCATAAAGGCTCCCCAATTTTAAAAATGGGGCCATTATCCCGGTAAAAAGCCAGCGCATAATCCTGTTCTCCCTGGCTCTCTGAAAAGAGGGTAAAAAGTGGCTGTCCTTTTGTGACAGGTTCCCCCAGTGAAGCCGCCAGACGAAGCCCCGCTGCCGGATCGGTCGGTGCTCCGGCCAGTTTTGCGACTCTGGCAAGTCTGCGATTGTCGATTGCCGTGACTACGCCGTCCCGGTCGGCCGTCTCAATATGCTGGAAACGGGCCTTGGGCAGGGTTTTCAGACCGCCCTGGGCCTTGGCGATACGTTGAAACTGTCGCCATGCCTGCCCGCTGTCCAGTATTTCCGTGGCCTGATCGATACAGGTTGCAACGCCGTTGGCCTGGGCCATATCCAGCAGGTTGGCGGCGAGAAACAGCGAACGTTGCCGCAAATCCTGTGGTGCATCGGCCTGGCATTGCAGTACGGATAAAATATCCCGTGCCTCCTCAGCTGGACCGATGCCATAGCCAATCGGTGCGCTGCCATCCGTAATCAAACAGCGCAGCTGAATACCGCAGGCGGCGCCCACCAGGGTGAACATGGAAGCCAGCCTTTTAGCTTCTTCCCGGGTTCTGATTTTTGCCGTTGCGCCAACGGGGATATCGATTACCGCATGGGTTGAGCCAGCCGCTATTTTTTTGGATAACACTGACGCGATCATCTGGCCTTCGCCATCCAGATCCAGTGCCCGCTCCACCCGGATCAGCAGATCATCAACCGGACTCAGGCTGACCCCGCCGCCCCACACCAGGCAGGCATCGGTGGCACCGACCACACGGCGGATTTCATCCAGCTTTAGGTTGACGTTGGTCAGGGTATCCATGGTGTCTGCGGTGCCCGATGGCGAGGTGATCGCCCGGGAGGACGTTTTCGGGATAATCAGTCCCGCTGAACTGACAATGGAAACCAGAATCGGTGTGGTGCGATTTCCCGGCAGCCCTCCAATGCAGTGTTTGTCGTAGATACGGAGTCGGCCCGGCCACTCCAGCTGTTTGCCGCACTCCACCATCGCTTTGGTCAGGCTGATAATCTCATCCACATCCAGCCTGTTGCCCGCACACGCACTGAGAAAGCTGGCAATGGCAACGTCGGTGTAGTGGTGGCCACTGATGTCCGTGATGATGCTTTTGATGTCGGATTCGCTGAGCTTATGGCCGTATATTTTCTTGCGGACCAGGCTCAGTGAGTTCAGCAATGGCGCGTTATGAATCTTCACCGTGTCGCCACTTTTGATCTGCAGGTCATGCATGGCGACCTTTGACAGGCCGGCACAACCCTCGGGAAGAATATGATTGTCCACCACATTCAAGGTGGCAATCAGCGAATGACCATTGCTTTTCAGTGTCAGGCGACTGCTGGCGGAGAACCCTTCGGAGAGGCAAACCGGTGAATCCTTGCGCATGTACACAACGGATTCCTGGTGGGTATCGATACCCATATCGACCACTTTGACAACATGGTCCACCTCCATACACAACTCCTCCCAACAGCGACTATCAACGTCTGATATTGGCGCTATTCTAGGATAATTTCATCCCCGATCGGATATTTTCCTGTTTCGGAGTGGTGAGCGAGGTTGTGCTGGCCAAGGACCGACCCGTTATGAGCGGTAGATGCCGGACGTCAGGCCCTGCTGCTGAGCCACCGGCGACCTATCCAGTAATCTGCACTGCAGAAGCGGCCGCCGCCTGTAAAGAACAGTGACAGCAGCATGATGAAGTAGGTGGCCGCAAACTCGATGCCATTGTTCAGAATGACAAAGTTGCCCTTGCCGGTAAGCCAGGAGTAGTTGCCGTGTTCCCGAAGAATTTGTCGGGCAGCTGACAGTCGTTTACCCACTGCCTCGCTGTTTTCGAGACTTTGCTCGGCTGCCGGAATACCGATGGTGGCCAGGGGGCGGGCCATACTGGTTGACGGATCCGAGGGGGCAATCGCGAACCAGCCGTTATGCCAGTGAACCGCAAAAGCGGCCACCAACATGGTTACCATCAGTGGGATAGCAATCAGCCGTGTCCCCAGTCCGAACAACAGCAGGAATCCGCCAACCAGCTCTGTGGCAGTGGCCAGGACTGCCATCAGCCAGGGAAGAGGCAATCCCAGCCCCCAGTCCGGGTTTCCAAACCAGCCTACTGTGCTCTCGAATGCGAGTAGTTTGGTCAGGCCCGCCGTGATGAAAATTGGTGCCAGAAAGAACCGCAACAGCAGTGGGGCAAGAAAATCGGCTTTTCTGGTTGCGTCGAGTCCTCTGCGAAGTCTGTCAATGAATGGCGCTGTGCTCATAAGATCTTACCCATAGAATTGAGTATCGGGAACAGGAAGAATGAAGGGCGACCGCTTGGCCGCCCTCCTGGTGTGTAAAAGCAGCTGGGAGTCGGCAAATTAGTGTCCGCCACACTTACCTTCACCGCACTTTCCTTCACTAGGTTTGCCTTCACCACGTTTGCCTTCTTCAGATTTTGGCGCAGCTTTTCCTTCACCGCATTTACCTTCGCCGCACTTGCCTTCCTCAGACTTCGGGGCAGCTTTTCCCTCACCACATTTCCCTTCGCCACACTTACCTTCCCCGGGTTTGCCGTCGGCATGTTTGCCAGCAAGCTGGTAGCCATTGCCGAGATCGGTCGCTGCGAAGGGATTGTCGGCCATACTGGCCATGGGGAGAATCAGGCTGGTGGAGATAAAGGCCATGCCAATGGTTGATTTGAAGGTGTTTTTGGTTGGCTGTTTCATGGTCAGTTCCTTGTTTTGTTCATGGATGTCTCCGCATTGAGATGCGGTCGGGTATTTTTTGTTACATGCAATAACAGGTTTTGATGACGTTTTTCAATCGTTAAAGAATGCGATTGCCGGTTGCGTCTGCTCCGGCAAATTTTTCACGAAGGAAACACACAACAAATGTTGTCGGCAATCTGCCTAACTGATGCCGTTGAAAGGGATTTGTTACAGATACGGGCAGCGTTTGTGTTTCTTTTGCCGGAGATGGGGTCTTTAGCTGTGGGGATTACAGGTTGCTGTGGGAATGAATACAGTCCATTACTTTGCGCACTTCCTCTTCTGTGGCTTTATTGTGCATAAAAGGGATGGCTTTGATCAGCCGGGCCAGCTGTTTGACATAACGGCGGCAGTGTCGACAGAGTAGCAGGTGAAGCCGCACGGCGACACGTGTGGAAATACCCAGATCACGATCCAGTAATTGATCTGCATGGTTGACA
The DNA here is from genome assembly GCA_950063125.1 of uncultured Porticoccus sp. Classification (GTDB taxonomy): domain Bacteria; phylum Pseudomonadota; class Gammaproteobacteria; order Pseudomonadales; family Porticoccaceae; genus Porticoccus. The sequence goes on from CATLZI010000176.1 coordinate 4,114, forward strand.
ATGTCGCGGCAGCTCAGCACTCGCCAGTCTCCTCATAATGGTCTACAAGTTTGAACAATTGTGTTCTCGCACGGTGCAGGAGCACTCGCGCATTGGCTGAAGAAACCGTCAACTCGCTACAGATTTCATCAAAAGACAGGCCACTGGCATCCCGCATTTCGAGAATACAGCGTTGGTTGTCCGGCATGGCGGTTAGCAGTCTTTCCAGACATTCAGCCAATTGCTCACCGGTCAGCAGACTCTCGGGAGAATCCAAATGCCAAAGGGCTGGGGGATGCTGCCATTGCCCCTGCCCGGTAAATCGTTGTGCCAGGCTGTCTTCAGTGTACGGATCTTCACTGCTGTGATCGCTGAATAACCATTCCCGCTTCCTCTGTCGCAACTGCATTTTTGCTTCATTGATGGCGATGCTACCCAGCCAGGTACGGATCGCCGACTTGCCTGCAAAGCTGCCAATGGCCTGGTAGGCCTTGAGCCAGGCATTTTGCACCACTTCTTCGGCTTCACTGATACCGACAATGGGAACTGTAAGGGCGATGAGGGCGCGGTGGTGGTCGCGAACCAGTTCTGCAAAAAGTACCGGGTCTCCGGATCTCAATTGTGCCAGTTTGTCTGTTTCCACGCGTTCAAAAAGCCTCGCCGATTGTTCCCCTCTGGCGCAATATGACCAGACAGGTTATTACCCCCGTCAAGCCTAAGCCATAGACAGTGACAAAAACCATGGCTTCACGATAAAAAATTCACCCCCCGGCGGTGTATCGGGTCAGGCTGAACCGATCGGGACATATCAGCGTACACTCCCCCATCAAAAGAGGATCATGCGATGCCCCCACCTTCTGAACAAATTATTGAAAGGTTGCCCTGCCGGGGCTGTGTGCGGGATTGCCCGTATTTCTCTGTCTGCGATGGCAAGCTCTGGCGCATGCCGATTGATCGACAGG
>CATLZI010000177.1 GCA_950063125.1 uncultured Porticoccus sp.
GGCGGCTTCGTCGGTGTTCTTCAGTACGGGCCAAGGCCAGACCACCGCGGCAGTGGCGCAGGCGACACAGGGAGCCCCTGGCATAGGCAGCACCCTGGCGGCCTTCGACCCGCTTGCTGCCGGCCCGGCCTCGACGGCAGCGCAGCCGACCGACCCGACTGTCGTCCAGAACCGGCAAGATCAGAAAGAGGCGTTCCTGCAATCCGGTTCCACGGAAACCCGTAATTCCGGCAACCTGCAATTGCCCGGTTCGCCGTATCAGGTGATGGCCGGCACGGTGATCGCCGGGGCGCTGGTAACGGGTATCCATTCCGACCTGCCGGGCGACGTGATCGCCACGGTGACGGAGCCGGTCTATGACACGGCCACCGGTCGGCACCTGCTGATTCCACAGGGATCGCGCATCCTGGGCCGCTACAACAGCCAGGTGAGCTACGGACAGAGTCGCGTTCAGGTCGTCTGGAACCGGGTCATCCTGCCGGACACCTCATCACTGACACTCGACAACCTGGTCGGCACCGACCCGGCCGGGTATGCCGGCCTGGAGGATGGTGTCGATTGGCATTGGGATCGCATCTTCGCCGGCGCCGTGCTGACCACGCTGCTGGGCGTCGGCGCCGAACTGGCCGCCCCGGAGAACCGCCAGGACGGCGACCGGATCATCATCGCCGGCCGCGACAGCCTGCAAGACACGGTGAATCAGGTCGGCCAGGAAGTGACGCGCCGCAACCTCAACATCCAGCCCACGCTGACCAACCGGCCCGGCCTGCCGGTGCGCATCATCGTCAATCGGGATCTGGTGCTGCGGCCTTACCAGCCAGTGATCTTCAACCGAGGAGCTTCGCAATGAACACGACACGCAAGCTGCGGCTGGGGCCGCTGCCCAAGACCGAGACCATCAAGCTGACCTTCGCGTGCCCGGCCAGCCTGAAAGCCGACCTCGACCGCTACGCCGCGCTGCACGCACAGACGTATGGTGAGACGGTTGATGCAACGACGCTGATTCCGCACATGCTGGAGGCGTTCATGGCCGGGGACAGGGGATTCAGGAAAGGGACGACGACCCCGAAAGCCCCGCCAGCGCCCCGACGTGATGCGTCGCCCACATAGGCGCGGTGCCGTCCGCTGCAAAGCAAAAGCGCAGGCCATCGACCTGCGCTTTTGCTTTGGGCTATGGCTTGAAGGAGCCTTGTCGTATCATGATCGCAGCCGCCATCAAATACCCGCCCGGACACTCTGGAGCCCGCAACCGCATCGCTCCCATATGGCTCCCAGCCTACAAGAGCAGGACTGCCCGGAGGGCTGGTATAAAGGCGCAAATCCTTGCCACACTTAGACTTCAGCCGACAGGCTCGCACTTAGAGAGTGCTTGACATCGGCCATTTTTTGTGGCCATCTGGATTTCCTGATTCAATATCCGTCTGATGGTTAGGGGGATCGCGCTGGCGGTTCTCCGGGCAGGTTCCCTGAGGGGGCGGTAAAACGATTGATGGATATATCAGAGCTGGTTCTCTACAAAAGTATTCTGGTGCTCGGGTTTCTGATGCTTTTGTTCGTATCTGAACGCAAATGGCCTGCTGCGCAACGGCCCGGTGCCATTGCCACTCCCCGTCGGCTCGGCAAAAACCTCTCGCTGTGGCTCTGCAACAGTGCTCTATCGCCGCTGATCGTCCTGCCCATTACCCTGTTCGCCGTGAACCAGAGCGCAGATTGGCGAACCGTTTGGCCGGGGGGTGGCTGGGGCCTTGCATTGGATATCCTGTTGCTGGATCTGTGGATCTACTGGTGGCACCGGGCCAATCACCGCCTACCCCTGTTATGGCGTTTCCATCGGGTTCATCACCTCGATCAGTGGCTGGACGTGACCTCAGCTGTGCGGTTCCATTTCGGTGAGGTGGTGTTGTCGGCGCTGGTGCGTGGCGCCGTTATTCTGCTGATCGGGTTCCCGCTGCTCTCGGTAATTCTCTTTGAATCGCTGGTGCTGGCAATGGCGGGTTTCCACCATTCCAATATCCGGCTGCCAGCGAATCTGGAGCGGTGGCTCTCGCGGGTGATTGTGACGCCCTCCATTCACTGGGTGCATCACCACATTGACCAGCGCGACACGGACAGTAATTATGGCGCTATATTCAGCTTCTGGGATCGCCTGTTTGTCAGCCGCTCGGACAAGGTTCGCGAACCGGCCATGCCCATCGGCCTGGATCAGGCAAAGGATGAGGGGTTGTGGTCCCTGTTGTTGGCACCGTTTCGGCGTTGATCGCTGGGACGACTGTACAGTGCTTTTACCCATAAAATAGTCAACCACCGGATTCGTCCGGCAGGAGTGGATCGATGGATAGTTATCAGGAACTGATCAGCGTGATTGCCCTGACGGCAGGTGTCGGCTGGGCCAGCGGCATCAATCTGTATGCGCTGGTGTTGGTATTGGGCATAGCGGGGGCCACCGGCAACATCCAGTTGCCCGCGGAGCTGGCTGTGGTGCAGAGTCCGCTGGTGATCATGGCCGCCGGCGTCATGTATGTGATTGAATTTATTGCGGACAAAGTGCCGGGGGTGGATACCGGCTGGGATACCCTGCATACCTTCATCCGCATCCCCGCAGGGGCCATGCTGGCTGCGGGGGCGGTGGGTGATGTCACGCCAGCGCTGGAAATTGCGGCGGGGTTGATGGGGGGTACTCTGGCCGGTGCCAGCCATCTCACCAAGGCCTCCACCCGGGCGCTGATCAATACTTCCCCCGAACCAGTCAGCAACTGGACCGCATCAATCAGTGAAGATCTGCTGGTGTTGGGAGGGCTGTGGACGATGTTTAATCACCCGATACTGTTCCTTTGCCTGATGGTACTGTTTATTGCGCTGGTGATCTGGTTGTTGCCGAAGTTATGGCGACTGATTAAAAAGATCTTTCGCAAGATTGCTGAATGGCTGGGCATGGTCGAGAAGCCCGTCGCCCCGACCGTCCCTGATGCCGAGCCGCCGGTTGCGCTGCCGCCGGAGGAGCGGTCGCCTTGAAGAAAGCCGCCGAATCGGATCCGCAGCGTTTGATCCGCTATCGGGCCATGGATCTGCTGGCTCGCCGTGAGTACTCCGCACATGAGTTGCAGGCCAAGCTGGTGGAGAAGTTTCCCGAACACGCCCCGCTGGTGGGGCCAGTGTTGGCGGGGCTGACGCGGGACAACCTGCAATCTGACCAGCGTTTTGCTGAAGCCTATGTTCGCGCGCTTATTCACCGCGGGCAGGGGCCCTATCGGATTCGTCAGGCATTACAGCAACGGGGGGTTGATTCGTCCCTGGCCGAGCAGACGATAGCCGATTGCGGTGAAGACTGGTTTGAACTGGCCGTTCAGGTGATGCACAAGAAATATGGTCGTCAGCCCTGCACCGGTTTTGCCGAGCGCGCCAGGCGCAGCCGTTTCCTTCAGTACCGCGGGTTCAACGCTGAACAGATTCAGGCCTGCTTTACTGATGATGAAAAGGATGATAGTTGAAAATTTCCGCCAGACAGCGATCGATCCAGCAATCCAGGCGGTAGTTCTCAATGAATCCGCAGTGTCCACCCAGTGCCGTCACGACAAACGTCAGCGCATCGGGCCGGTGAATCTTTTCCAGATCGGCTACCGGCACAATGGGGTCATCCTCACTTGTGATGAGGTAGGCCGGGACACTGAGATTGGATAATCTGTCGCCGCTCAGTGCGTAGGCCGAGAAGTATTGGCTGGCATCGCTGAAGGGGGTGAAGGCGGGTACAAAGAAGTCATTCAGGGCAGTCAATGATGAGAACCGGGGCAGTGGCTTGTGATTCAGCAGGTCGGGGAAAAAATACAGTTTTTTCTCCAGTGAGCGGGTCCACTTGTCAAAGAAATGGTTGCGGTAAAGCGGGCCGTCCATAATGCGTTCCATGGCATGTGCAGGGTCCACGGGTGGGCAGATGGCTACTACTGACGACAGCGGTATCTCGGTGCCGACATCGGCGGCAATACGCAGGGCAAAATTGCCCCCCAGTGAATAGCCGGCCAGGGAGCAATGGCGGTGAGGTTGTTGCCGTAAAAAGTCCATGATGGCAGTGGCAACCTTCTCGGACAGGGTGGAGTTGAACGTCCCGCTATTGAGATGCAGGCTCCCGCCGTGGTCGCGAAGATTGAGTCTCAATACATTGAAACCGCGTTGGTAAAGATAGTGGGCGGCGGAGAGTATATAGGTGGACTCTCCGCTGCCCTCCCAGCCGTGCAATAACACAGCCAGTTTGTTGTTGTCGCGATCTGCCCGATCAAACGCTGCCAACAGTTTTACCGCCTGTCCATCGTGTGAGCCGTTGAGCAGCAGGGTTTTGCTGCGTGCCTTCATGGCCAGACATCGATTGTTAACCAGCCACTGCCTGGGGCCTGCGTTGCTGAGCAGGCTCTGGATGTGTGCATTGCGCAAACCGGCTGGTGGGCAAAAGTCGGTCAGCTGGAGGTGCATGGCTACTACTTGAACTCCCGAGGTGAATACGGGCTATCATAGCACCCATAGAATTAAATACATGATCTCAGGAACGGAGGCGTCGGGATACAATCTAACAGGCAGGTTTGAACCATTTTAGTTGGGGTGTTGAATTGAAATCGTGGAAGCGTTGGACCATATTCTGTGTCGTCCTGGCCTTCGGGCCTCAACAACTTCTGGCTGAAGAGTGGCACCGGTATGGTGTCTCGAAAACCGGGCAGCAGCAGGCAAAACCGGAAATGGTCACTGATGCCGAACTGGCCCTCTGGGGGATTGTGGATGGCTGTCTGAACAGCAGGCTGGTCCATTATTTTTACGTGCTGAATTCCCACGCGGCGGTACTTGAGCTGGCCGGCGGCAAAAAAGTGCTGATGCGTTTCCATGGCGACTGCCAGGGTGTCGAACAATACGGTTTTGTTCACACGGCGCAAAATGATAAATTTTGTGCGGATTCCCACTCAATCAGAGTACTGCAAACCGGTGATCGCTGTAAGGTCGAGTCGCTCGAACCCTACCCCTGATCTTGCCACCACTGCTAACCCAACACGAGT
>CATLZI010000178.1 GCA_950063125.1 uncultured Porticoccus sp.
CACTTCAAATTCATCGCCGTATTGAATCAGGATATTAAAATAGGAGTTCACAATGGCAGACTGATAGCGGTCGGCTACCTGCAGCGGTGTCGCCCGAATGCTGTATTTGGTATTCGCTTCTTCCTCCAGTTCCGGGTTGGTAACCGGGTCGAGGAACTCCACGCGGACTTTGCCTTTGCCTGCGATTTCGTATTCCCGAATCAGGTCCTTCATGCGGGGCACCAGCGGCGCCAGCAACGGGTGAGTTTTACTGCTGAAATACCCGCGAATTAACAGCGGTTCCTCTACCTGATCCAGGTGCTGCCGGGTGGCATCGGAGATGGAATAAATATTACCCTCAGTAGTATCAATGCGCAGCAGATTCACTTGACCAAGCCAGAGATTGGCCAGCACAGCATTGGCCAACAGTAACCCGGTGATCGCCCGCCAGTTCTGATGTCGGGGTGTGCGTTTGAGGTTTGCCCAGCGCTCTTTTTCGAGAAAAAATGTGTTTAATGTCAGAAATGCAATGATGATGCTGAGGTAGTAGTAGAGGTCCCGGATATCGATAACCCCCCGGGTAATCGAGTCAAAGCGCGAGCCTGTCCCTAGCATCCTCAGCCATTCGCCTGTCGTGTTGCCAAATAAATCTGTAATGGTGGCCGTTCCCACCAGATAAAATAAACCACAGACCCCGACAGAGCAGATCAGACTGATAATCTGGTTGTCGCTTCGGGCGGATACAAACAAACCAATGGACAGGTAGGCCGCGCCCAGTAACAGGGCGGCAATATAGCCTGCCCAGACCGGTCCCCAGTCAAGTTCGCCCAGCTGTGCAACGGTGATGGGTAGCGGAAGCGTCATCAGCAACGCTACCACCAACAACAGCATACAGCCGAGGAATTTACCCAGCACAAAATGCCACAGGGGGAGTGGTTGGGTCAGCACATGTTCCAGCGTGCCTGTGCGCCGCTCTTCACTCCACTGCCGCATTGTCAGGGTGCTTGTCAGGAAAATCAGTAGCACGGGCATCCACTCAAAAAGTGGCCGGACATCTGTAATATTTCTGGAGAAAAACGATTCACCCCAGAAAAAAATAAACAGACTGATGCCTGCAAAGGCGGCGAGAAAAAGGTATGCAGTTGGTGAAGCAAAGAAAATGGCTATTTCTTTGGCGGCAATGCGGCGAATCAGGGGGAGATGTCTTTTTTCAGGCTGCATCTTTTGTCTCCTCTGCTGGTGTCTGTGCCGGGGCGTTATTGACCTCCCTGAAAAGGGTTTCGAGATCACGCTTTTCCTGGCTGATGCCATAGATATCGATGTCCGCCCGCACTAGAAGCCGGGTGATTTCAGCGATCAGTTTTTGCGCGTTAGTGCCGCTTTCAACACACAGGCGATAACTGAAAGCCGGTTGGCTATCGGGAGCTTTATGGTCGGGCAGTGGCTCTATAGCAAGCTCGCCTTCCAATGAAGAGAGCGCTGAATTCACAGCTGTTTTATCGGCGGATGTTGCCAAGAGCAATGTGTTGCTTTGACGCAGTTCTTCGAGCCCTGCATCGACTGCCAATCGGCCATGCCGGACAATCAGTGCCCGATCACAGATGGCGTCCACTTCCTGCATGATGTGCGTCGAGAGGATCACGGTCGCTTTGCTGGCAAGTGCTTTAATAAGCATTCTCATCTGCTCGGTCTGGGTGGGATCAAGCCCGTTGGTTGGCTCATCCAGAATCAGTATTCTTGGCTTGCCGAGAATGGCCTGTGCCACGCCAACACGCTGCTTATACCCTCTCGAGAGCGTGGCTATGGGAGAGAGCAGCTTGTCGACCAGTGCGGTTTCCCGAATAACCCGTCTTATTTCCTGAACTTTATCTTCCTCTGTAAGGCCTTTTATATCACCCACATAATCCAGGTAATCGGCCACGGTCATTTCGGGATAGATGGGGAGATTTTCCGGAAGATAACCGATTTCACGCTGTGCTTTTTTGGGATCGATCTGCAAATCAATATTATCAATCGTAATGCTGCCGTCATTGGGCTCCAGATAACCACTAAGCATTTTCATAATGGTGGTTTTTCCGGCACCGTTGTGACCGAGCAGGCCGACGATTTCGCCGTGATCGATTTTGAAATTCACCTCATCCACAGCTTTAAAATCGCCATAGAAGCGGGTTAACCGGGTAACTTCCAGCATGTGTCCTCCTACGCTGACGTGATTTTATTGTTTTATAACGGGGGCAACCGGGTGGTTTTCCTCGGGGGGAGGGGGGCGAGCCAATATTGAATGGCGGGATAGGGTTTCATCGCAGAATATAAACATCACTTCCGGATTTCCTGTTCTTTCGGTTGGGCTTTTCAGGCCCCAGTTGGGCTATTCAGGCTTTCAGTTACTCATGATTGGGGCCCGGATAAAAAAATCAAGCACTCGAAATTTACAGATGGGATAGAGCAGAAAAAGTTCCCGGAAATGATGGTGAAGTTGCTCAATCCGGCGTCACATTCTTCAATAATTCGAGACAGCCGATCTGATCAAGCTGTGTGAGCTGCTGGTCATCCTTGACCAGGATGGTGCCGGCAAATCCCAGCGCATTTATCGCCAGGTTGTTGTAGCTGCTTTGGCTGCGCGGGACAACCCACAAATGATCTCTGGTCATCAGCAGATTGTGTGCCGGTGCCAGGCCATCGGCCATGTTTTGAAGTTCAAGTTCACTGAGGATTTTATGGTAATTCCGGCAGTTGAGCTCGGCGTAGCGTCTGATTTCATCAGGCTCTTTGCCAACGGGGTAACATGTTGTTGCTACCCTGTGGGGAAATGGCAACGCTGACTGTTTGCTGCCTTCTACAGTCAATGACAGGGGTTTGAACAACGGCTCGAAGGGGTAGCTGTTCTCGTTCTCGGTTAGGGGAATCATCTGCAGGTGTTTGTGAGTAATGCTTGAGCCGGCGTCGGGTCCACCATTGAAAAAAACTAGTCCCCGCTGGGCTTGCAGGCAAATCAAGGCCGCATAAAAGTCTTCGCTATTGAGTGGTTCACGTTGATAGGCGAACTCTGTTGTTACCATCAATATGTGATGATCCATCACGTTAAACTTATTTAACAGGCAGCGGTAATGATTGGTCAGCTCACCCACATAAAGCGCCGGTTCGTAGGGTAAAAAAGGGTCAAAATCCCCGGGTTTTTTAACCTGAGAGGCTGCGTCTTTTGTCGCCTTTGATTTGCGCGCAAGGTTGGCCACGATTCTGACTTGAAGGTGGAGGCTGATCTGGCCAAGGGTTACCTGTCGTTCGATACAGCGAGTGGGAATCGATTTTAGTGCCCCGGATGAGAAGGCCGACTTCGTCACCGCCTGTACCTGTTGCCAGAGTGCCGTCCCGGAAAGCTTGGTCAATGGGTACTCCTGAATTAAACCGTTGCTGATAAATGGCCGCGTAGAAATTATTTTGCGCATGACTCAACCTGCCTGCAAGCATCAGGTTACAATTTATTGGATTATCAATCCGCTCCTCAATCAGGCATGCCAAATAATGACGCCGCAACGCTTTGAGAAAGTTCAGCAGGTGCTGAACCGCCGCCAACCGGATCTGACGGTTATTACTGACCAGGTTCACAAGGGACAAAACCTTTCTGCCATCCTTCGTACCTGTGATGCCGTTGGCATTCATCGGGTGCACGCTGTTTATGATACCGGGTATTTTCGTCCACACACGGGGACCGCAATGGGTTCCCAGAAGTGGGTTAAAACCGAGGTTCACCGGGAAATCACAGCGCCCATTGAACAGCTTCAACACCGGGGTTTTCAGGTCTTTGCCGCCCATTGCGATGAGGGTGCCATGGATTATCGTGACGTCGATTACACTAGGCCAACTGCGCTGGTTTTAGGCGCAGAAAAGCGCGGTATCAGTGGGCCGGCACTGGATAAAGTGGACGGCTGTGTGGTGGTGCCGATGATGGGCATGTCCGAATCGTATAATGTCTCGGTGGCCTGTGCGATCATTCTTGCTGAGGCGCAGCGCCAGAGGGCCATTGCCGGATTCTACCGGCAGTGCCGTCTGCCCGATGAAGAATACCGCCAGTTACTGTTTGAGTGGTGTCAGCCAGTGATTGCCAGGTTTTGCCGGGCGCGGGACCTCGTCTATCCTGAACTGGACGACACGGGACACCTGGTGAATCCCCAACAATTTTCAGCTTTGGCAAACCGCCCTTAGTGTGATCTATGTTCGCTCTCCGCTTTTTTTTACAACAGTACTAATAAGTCACAAACTTGCCATGGAATATCATTAAAAAGCGCTAGAATCGGTTCACTGTATTTATTTTTCAGCAGCATTTTTCAGAAGGTTCAGACAATGACAGTTTACAGAGCACCCACAGCCGACATGACCTTTTTGCTCAACCACGTTTTGGCGATGGATGAGATTGCGGAACTGCCAGGTTTTGAAGATGCTACCCCGGATATGGTGGACGCTATCCTGACTGAAGCCGCTCGCTTTTTTGGCGAAGTGGTCGCTCCGACCAACCAGCCCGCCGACAGGCAGGGGACACAGCTCGATGGTACTACGGTCATCACGGCGCCGGTGCTGGACGGGATTTATCAGCAGATGCTGGCAGCCGGGTGGATGGGGTTGGCGGCCGATGTGAATTATGGTGGCCAGGGGATGCCGGGCGTGCTCTCCATTGCCGTCGACGAGATGAGCCAATCCGCCAATATGGCATTCAGCTTGTGCCCCATGCTGACTAAAGGTGTGGTCACAGCCCTGAGCATCTACGGCAGCGACCAGCAAAAGGCCTTTTATTTGCCGCGACTTATCTCCGGCGAATGGAGTGGCACCATGAACCTGACTGAGTCACAAGCCGGCTCGGATCTGGCCGCGGTGCGAACCAAAGCCACGCCAAATGGCGACCATTACCTGCTTAGTGGCCAGAAGATTTACATTACCTGGGGTGATCACGAGTACAGCGACAACATTATTCATCTGGTGCTGGCCAGAACCCCGGATGCCCCTGCCGGGGTCAAGGGCATTTCACTGTTTCTGGTGCCCAAATATCAGTTCAAGGAC
>CATLZI010000179.1 GCA_950063125.1 uncultured Porticoccus sp.
CCCTGCAACTCAATATCGACAAACAATCCGGTGAAGTAGCCATCAATCAACCATTGGCAGAACAATATATTGCCGCCAGCGAACAACTGGCCCGCCTGATGACCGATCCGGCAAAAATCTCACCGCTGGACATCTTGCGCTGGCCCGGGGTGCTCAGCGAACCCGAGATCGACCGGGAGGAACTCAAGAACACACTGCTGCGATTGTTTGAAGAGACACTGGATCAACTGGTGGAGGGCCGTCGCCGGGAAGGTGAAAAACTCGGCGAACTGGTCGAAAAGCGACTGGACGGCATTGCCGTGCAACTGGCTACCGTGCGATCGCGATTGCCGGAACTGCTGGCCGCCCAGCGCCAGAAGCTGGTTGACCGACTGCAGGAGGTGAGCGCCGGTCTGGACCAGAACCGACTGGAACAGGAGCTGGTGTTGATTGCCCAGCGGGCCGACGTGGACGAAGAACTGGACCGGCTGGATACCCACCTGGGTGAAATCCGCCGGGTGTTGCAACGCCAGGAACCGATTGGCCGGCGGCTGGACTTTCTCATGCAGGAGCTCAACCGCGAAGCTAACACCCTGTCCTCAAAGTCCATCGCCACCGATACCACCAACGCAGCGGTAGAGCTGAAAGTCCTGATCGAACAGATGCGCGAGCAGATCCAGAATATTGAATAAGCAGCGGCTCACTGCATAGAATGCCGTACAGCTCTTCTGGTCTGCTACCGTGATACTGGCCACACACCGGCCGATAATTCAATAAAAGCGCCGCCTCTCTGATGCAGTCGATGCGCGATTACGTTATTGTAGCAACCTTCAAATCTGGTGATGCGTCACCAACCTGCAGCGACCAAGAAACTGGCGGAGCATCGGATATCAATGTCGACCACAGGTACTCTGTACACGGTATCAGCACCTTCCGGTGCCGGAAAAACCAGTCTGGTAAATGCGCTTTTGCAGCAGTGTCAGGACATTTGTGTTTCCATCTCCCACACCACCCGGCCGATGCGACCCGGCGAGCAGGATGGCATCAACTATCACTTTGTCGATCAGGCAACGTTCAGCTCCATGCTCAGGGAAAAAGCGTTCCTTGAGCATGCCAGGGTCTTCAATAACTATTACGGCACGTCGCGCAGCTGGGTGGAGCAGACTCTCGCCGACGGGCTCGACGTTATCCTGGAAATTGACTGGCAGGGGGCTGCACAAATCCGACGGCTGATCCCGGACTGCATTGGCATTTTCATCCTGCCGCCGTCGCTGGCCATTCTCGAACAACGTCTCAACGGTCGCGGACAGGATGAGCCCGCCATCATTCGCCAACGACTGGCAGAGGCGCAACTGGAAATGTCCCACTATACGGAAGCGGACTTCCTGGTGATTAACGACCATTTCGATACGGCCCTGACAGAACTCCGGTCAATTATCATCAGTCACCGACTGAAACTGGACGCTCAGTGCCAGCGAAACAGCAAATTACTCAAGGATTTGTTGTCCTGATACCCGCAATTTTGTAAACTGAAAGTCGCCGTGGCATTGCCGCGGCTTTTTGTCTACACAGATTGCCAATCAATAACACCCCACTTAAACAAAGAAACGGAATCAAATATGGCCCGTATCACTGTCGAAGATTGCCTTGATCATGTGGAGAACCGCTTTGAACTGGTCATGGTCAGCTCCAAGCGAGCGCGCCAACTCGCCGTCGGCGGCAAGCAACCACATCTGCCCTGGGAAAATGACAAACCCACCGTCATGGCATTGCGCGAAATTGAAGAGGGCTTCATCGACGCAAGCATCCTCAAGCAGAAAGAAGAACCCGAAGAAATGCTGTTGGAATATGGTGACTTTGAAGATGCCTCAGCTCCCGAGCTACCGGTAGCCCCTGAAACCGAGTAAACCGTGACCGGGGGAAGCCTTGCAAGCCGTTGATGCACTGAGTAACAAGCTCTCCTCCTACCTCGAACAGCAAGAAGTCCAGGACATTCTCGACGCCTATCAGTTCGCGACTGGCTGCCATGAAGGCCAGCTGCGACAGAGCGGCGAGCCCTACATCAGCCACCCCCTCGCTGTCGCCAATATTCTCGCAGACATGCACCTCGATGCAGAAAGCCTGATGGCGGCCATGTTGCACGATGTCATTGAAGACACCGGCGTCAGCAAAGAAGATCTCGCCGGGCACTTTGGTTCCACCGTCGCTGAGCTGGTGGACGGCGTGAGCAAGCTCACTGAAATTGAGTTTGCCTCCCGAGCCGAGCAGCAGGCAGAAAACTTTCAGAAAATGACCCTGGCCATGGCCCGGGATATCCGGGTTATGCTGGTGAAACTGGCTGACCGTCTCCACAACATGCGCACCCTCAAGGTGCTAAGCGCGGCCAAACGGCGGCGGATCGCCAGAGAGACACTGGATATTTACGCCCCCATTGCCCAGCGACTGGGGATCAACGATATTCGTGTGGAGTTTGAGGATCTCGGCTTTGCGGCGATGTACCCGATGCGCCATCAGCGTCTGCGGGCGGCTCTCAAATCGGCTCGCGGCAATCGCAAACACATCGTTGAAGAAATCAAGGACAGCATTGAAATTCGCCTCGGCAAGGAACTGATCTCTGCCGAGGTCACGGGCCGGGAGAAACATCTCTGGAGTATCTACCAGAAGATGAAGACCAAACGAAAATCCTTTCGCGATATCATGGACGTGTTTGCCTTTCGCATCGTGGTGGAGACAGTGGATGACTGTTATCGCACGCTGGGCGTCATCCACAACCTGTTCAAACCGGTACCCGGTGAGTTTAAAGACTACGTGGCTATTCCCAAGGTCAACGGCTACCAGTCGTTGCACACGGTACTGATCGGCATGCACGGGGTGCCTATTGAAGTGCAGATCAGAACCCGGGACATGGATGCCATGGCCAACTTCGGCATCGCCGCCCACTGGCTTTATAAGTCACGCGAGGAAGGCAATCCCAGAACCAGCCGCTGGGTACAGGGACTGCTGGAAATCCAGCAAAAGGCTGGGAATTCCCTGGAATTTATCGAACACGTCAAAGCCGACCTGTTCCCCGATGAGGTCTATGTCTTCACACCCGGTGGCCAGATTATTTCATTGCCCTCGGGGGCGACACCGGTCGACTTCGCCTATGCGGTTCATACCAATGTGGGCAACACCTGTGTAGCCAGCAAAATTAACGGACAGCTAACCTCCCTCTCCGAACCGCTGCAAAGTGGCTGCAAAGTGGCCATCATCAACGCCAAGGATGCACAGCCCAACCCCTCCTGGCTGAATTTTGTCGTGACGGCCAAAGCCCGCAGTGCCATCCGCCACTTCCTGAAACATCAACAGCACGAAGAATCCGTGGATCTGGGCAAACGACTGCTCGACCGGGCACTGGAGACTTTTGGCAGCAACTATAAAAATATCCGGAAATCCTGGATCAAGCGTCTGCTGGTTGAAACCGGTGCCGCCAATTTTGAAGAAGTTCTGGAGCAGATTGGTCTCGGCAACCGCCTTGCCTACGGTGTTGCCAACCTGATGGCGCCACCCTCAATGCGTAAAACTTACGTCCCCGAGGAATTTGAATCACCCATCATGATCGACACCAGCGACGGTCTCATCATCAGTTATGCCCGTTGCTGTCACCCGATTCCGGGCGACCCGATTCTCGGCCATCTCAGCCCCGGCCGGGGCCTTGTGGTACACCGTGAGTCCTGTAAAAACCTCAATGAAATTCGCACCAATGTCGAAAAGTGCATGGCGCTGAACTGGTCCCCCAGGGTCAAGGGAGACTTTTCGGTGGAGTTCAAAGTGGAGTTGACCTCCGAGCGGGGCATCATCGCCGCACTCGCTGCACGCATTTCCGAAAGCGAAGCTACTATTCAGCAAATCAGCATCAAGGAGAGAGATGCCCACTCCAGCGTCGTGGATCTGGTGATTGACGTCAAAGGGCGTATTCACCTGGCCAATGTGATGCGTAAAATTCGCAACTTGAAACAGGTGCAGCGCGTTTATCGCACCAAGAATTAATCCTTAGAGGACAAACCCATGCTAAATAAAGCCGTCGTCAGTACGGACAATGCCCCCTCCGCCATAGGTACTTACTCCCAGGCGATAAAAGTCAGTAACACCGTGTACCTGTCAGGTCAGATACCACTCGACCCCGACAGTATGCAGGTAGTGGAAGGGGGGATTTCCGCAGAAATCGACCAGGTATTCAAAAATCTGGCCGCCGTCTGCGAAGAAGCTGGCGGCTCTCTGAAGGATATTGTCAAACTGAATATTTTCCTGACTGACATGGGTAACTTTGCCTCGGTCAATGAAGCCATGGCCCGCTATTTTACTGAACCCTACCCGGCGCGGGCAGCCATTGGTGTCAAGGAATTGCCCAAAGGGGTTGGCGTGGAAATGGACGGTATTATGGTCATCTGAAAAGTCGCTTACTCCGGCGATTTGGAGATCAACGCCGCGTAACCCTCCCTGAATGTCGGGTAGATAAACCGGTAGCCGCTTTCAAGCAAACGTCGATTACTGCAACGCCGATTACCGACTCGGCCGGCACTGGCTGTTGCAACGGTATCAGGCATACTTATGCCCAATTGCTGTGCCAGCCACCGATGTACGTCATGGAGAGGCGCAGGTTCATTATCCGTTGCAAGATAGAGGCTGTGCAGCGGCTTATCGGCCCGGTAGCGCTGTAGTAAATGCACCAGCACCCCGGCGCAATCTTCTGCATGAATCCGATTACTCCACTGGACAGGTTGTGGCGGTGCCAGCTCCCCTCTATGTATCTGCGCAAGCATACGCCCCCGACCGGGCCCATAAACACCGGCGTAACGAATCACCACAGCGGGCACCGGTAGTCTGCCAATCAGGCCTTCTGATTGAAGTAAGCGCTTACCTCGATAGGATGCCGGAACGGTGTCCGATAACTCATCGACCCACTCGCCCCCGCCCTGACCATACACACTCGTACTGGACACCCAAAGCACCGGCCCAGAACACCAGCCACTGTCTCGAATCGCCATGGCCAGCGACTCTGCACCCGCC
>CATLZI010000180.1 GCA_950063125.1 uncultured Porticoccus sp.
CGTTGAGCAATCAACCCCCCAATAATACCCCTCAGAACATCGCCCATACCGCCACTGGCCATGCCCGGATTGCCGCCAGTACAGACCGCCACTGGCAGCCCCGGGTCAAGGCAAACCAGTGAACCAGCCCCTTTCAGGACAACCGCACATTGAAATGTTTGCTGTAGAGCACGCACAGCGGCAAACCGGTCGGCCTCCACAGCCTCCACAGTGATACCCAGCAACCTCGCGGCCTCACCCGGATGAGGGGTAATTATCCAGTTTGATGGCAAATGGCCTGAAGTCAGTCGAGCCTCACTGAGGATATTCAATGCGTCGGCATCCAGGACGACCGGCAATGCCGTGTCCAGTACCTGCTGCAATAGTTGCTCGGACCAGGGCGATCGCCCAAGGCCAGGGCCAGCAACCAGTACTGTGGCACGGGCCAGCAGTGGCCGGAGTTGTTGTCCTGAGGTCACCGCTCGCACCATCAACTCGGGACGACGCGCCAATAGCGCTGCAACATGTTCGGGTTGGGTTGCAACACTCACCAGTCCGGCCCCCACCCTTAATGCAGCCTCTGCGGCCATGCTTGCCGCCCCACCAAAACCCCGATCACCGCCAATAATCAGTACATGACCAAAAGCTCCCTTGTGAGCGTCACGTCGGCGGGGCGCCAGCAAGGTCGACCTCAGAGGATCCAGCTCCAGGCGATAAGCCGTGTGAGGCTCTGCCGCCAGAATCTGCTCGGAAACACGCAAATCACTATAAACCAGCTCTCCACAGAGGGCCGGCCCCCGGCCGGTAAAAAGCCCCTGTTTCAGAGCGATAAAAGTGACCGTAAGATTTGCTTCCACAGCAGGCCCGTTGGCAGCACCCGTATTCGCACTCAGGCCCGAGGGAATATCCACCGAGACAACCGGCAAACCACTGTGGTTGATTAATCGGATAGCCTGAGCATAGGGCTCGCGAACTTCACCGGAAAACCCGGTGCCCAGCAGTGCATCCACAATCACACCCGCCGACAGATCCAGGCAATCACTGAACGGGACCATCGGCACACCCGCATCACGGGCATATTCAAACGCTGTACGTGCATCACCGCGGAGTTTTCCGGGCGAGCACATCTGAATCACCCGAACAGGCAGCTGACCCTCGGCCGCCAGCGCCGCCACGATATAGCCGTCACCACCGTTGTTTCCCGCACCACAGAACACCGTCAACGGCATTCCCGGCCAGTGACTGAGAATTTTCTGGAACGCGGCATAACCCGCCCGCTTCATCAATTTGATGCCGGGGGTACCGTTCCGGATGGCAGCCTGATCCAGTTGGCGAGCTTGCTCGGTGGTAAACAATGACACTGGCAAATTCTGGTACATAAAATACCGATTATCCCGAGAATATCTGGCAAAATTATACGTCAACTCACCACGGCCGTTCGACTATGTGCAGTGAAACACCCGAGATCGATTACACACAACTTGCCCTGGACATAAAAGACTGGGGCAGACAGCTCGGTTTTCAGCAAGTGGCGATCACCGACACCGACTTATCGGAAACCGGACACCAGCTGAATGACTGGCTTGCGGCGGGCCACCAGGGAGAGATGCGCTGGATGAGTGAGCACGGTGAAAAGCGCTATCACCCGGAACAGTTACTTCCAGGCACGCTTCGTGTGATCACGGTCAGAATGGACTACCTGACCGATAACAGCAATATGATCGCGACGCTGAAAGATGAGAGCAAAGCCTACATCTCCCGATACGCCCTGGGCCGCGACTACCACAAACTGATCCGCAATCGGCTGACAACGCTCACTAAAGAGATCGAGAAAGCCGTACCGGGAGCCGTGGTACAACGCCCCTTTGTCGATAGTGCGCCAGTTATGGAAAAACCCCTCGCCGTGAAAGCCGGATTAGGCTGGATGGGCAAACACACTCTGGTGATTAACAGCCAGGCCGGCTCCTGGTTTTTTCTTGGGGAAATCTATACCAGTCTGCCGCTACCGGTGGACCAATCCAGCGAGGCAGATCAATGTGGGGAGTGCCAGGCCTGCCTGAAAGTCTGTCCCACCGATGCGTTTCCGGCACCCTATGTACTGGATGCGCGACGCTGTATCTCCTACCTCACCATAGAGCAGAAAGGCAGCATTCCGGAGGAGTTTCGCGAACCGATGGGCAACCGGGTATTCGGCTGTGACGACTGTCAGGCCGTCTGCCCCTGGAATAAGGCGGCATCCTTGAGTGACGAGAAAGATTTCATCCCCCGACACAATCTGGACAATCGCGAACTCGCCGAACTGTTTTTGTGGAGTGAACAGGAGTTTCTCAAGAAGACCGAAGGCTCGGCGATCAGACGCGTAGGTTATCAGGGCTGGCTCAGGAACCTGGCAGTTGGCCTTGGCAACGCCCCCACCTCGGAGACAGTGGTCAGCGCCCTGCGAAGCCGCGAGTCACATGCCTCCCCTATGGTGAGAGAGCATGTGGAATGGGCGTTGGGACAACATCGGCAACAGAAAAGGCGCAAACGAAAAATTACCAACACCCTCAACCGCTAGAGTGGGCATCTGAATGAGAGCCAGACCTTCCCCCATGACAGAAGGTGTATTATTCCGCCTGCGGCTCCATGATAAAAAAAACATCCCGGTAGTAGGTTAGCTCGGCAATGGAATCCTTGATGTCTGCCATGGCAAGATGTGAGCTCTGTTTATTGAAGCCTTTCATCAACTCAGGTCGCCAGCGCCTGATGATCTCCTTCACACTGCTGACATCCAGATTGCGATAGTGGAAAAAGGCCTCCAGCGAGGGCATCTGTCTCGCCAGAAAACGGCGATCCTGACAGATAGAATTGCCACACATCGGTGATTGCCGCTCATCCACAAACTGTTTCAAAAAGGCAATGGTCGCCTGCTCCGCCTCTGCCAGCGTCGTTGTACTGTTGCGCACCCGTTCTACCAGACCCGATTGGCCATGCTGGCGTGTATTCCATTCATCCATTCCCGCCAGCATGGCTTCCGGTTGATGAATGGCCATCACCGGGCCCTCTGCCAGAACATTCAGGTCCTTGTCGGTAACGAGCGTAGCGATCTCGATAATCGCTTCTGTCTCGGTATCAAGTCCCGTCATTTCGAGATCTATCCAGATCAGATTGAGGGGGTGTCTGGCTGTAGTCATATCATTCATTAGGCTTTTCTTTTGCTATGCGGATTATATTGTCAAGATGCACGAGACGCTCCTCGCTGCGGCTGATTTCGGCATTGAGCTGGTTCGCTTCCGATTCACCCGAGCCTGGGAGCTGCCCTTTCAGCGTCTTGATCCTTTCTGTTGTCTCCTGAATTTCATGCTCCAGGGTTCCGATCTTCTCTGCGCGATCGGCTTTGTCAAAAATAATGGCTTCCGGTGCTGTCTCCGGTGGTTCAACAGAGACGGCCTGCCTGCCAGGCGCCATAAACCTTTCGCCATTATTGAACTGACGCTGATTCATAAATGCCGGGGATACAATCTCGATACCGGCACCGTGAAGTTTATCCAACACCTCGCGACGCAATCTGCTTCGCACCGTCAACAGGTGCTTTACCTCTGCATAGTAACCGGAAATTCGGTAGCTGACGGAAAAGTCGCCAAGTGCCCGAATCTGCATAAACGGTTCCTCCAGCTCTGCTGCCAGCGCCGCTTCTTTGAGCAGGGGCTCAATTTTATAATGGGGAATATCGTAGCCCAGCGACAGATCACAGGAAATGATGGTACCAGAAGAACGAATGACAATGACCGGGTTCGCCGCCAGAAACAGGTTTGGCAAAGTAATCAAGTCACGGTCTTCGGACTGTATTTCAGTATGAAACAAGCCCCGCTCAGTAACGCGGCCAAAATGCTCGCCGGCGCGAATAAAGTCGCCGTGATGAAAGCTTTTTACTGCCCTGAGCATCAATCCGGCCATGGCATTGGCGACAAAGGTCGTCGATGAGATGGCCACCACAACGGACAACAGCAGCCCCAGCAGGCTCAGCAGGTCGCCACGGGTGGATTCACTGACGGGTAACGCCAGGATAATAACCACCAGTGCCAGCGCCGTCAGCGCCAACATGGTCACCTGACCGGGAAGTTTCGACTCAGTGGACAAACCCGCGCGACGCAACAGTAGCCAGTTGGCGAGCCACAGTCCCAATATTACGATAATCAGGGCCACCAGCAACGGGATAAAACCCGCCAGTGACTGGTAAATTTCCTGAAAATCAATCATCTCTGGTGCCTGTCCCCGGTTGAACATATGCTATATCCTCCCGGGCAACTAAGCCAGCCACTGCGGCTATCCGGGCAAGAAAAGGAGAAGTATTGTCCAAGCGTCATTTAACCAAGCAACAGCGCCGCCGAATATTGGAAAACCAGCGTCGAGCACAATCGTCCACTGACAGACCGGGTTCACCGGAGAGTCAGACGACTACGGATGGCCTTGGTCCAGAACAAACCGGCAGAATTACTGCGTGTTATGGCAACCGGGTATTAGTGGAATCCGACGAGCACAAAGGCGAGGTACACCGCTGTTATTTGCGCGCCAATCTGCCCTCCATTGTCACCGGAGACCGGGTCACCTGGCAGCACGGAGCGTCTAATGGCGTGGTGGTGGCCATCAGCCCCCGCAGCTCTGAACTTTGTCGACCCGACAACCGCGGCAAACTGCGACCGGTTGCGGCCAATATCGATTGCATTGCTGTTGTCATCGCCCCATTTCCTGAACCCCATACCAACCTGATAGATCGTTACCTGGTCGCTGCTGAACGCCAGGGCATTCAACCCATCCTGATTCTGAATAAAAGTGACCTGATTGCCAAGGATCAGCAAAAAACGCTGGTCAGTCTGATGGATGATTACAGAAAACTGGGGTATTACTGTCTGCAAGTATCGGCTTTTACCGGAAGTGGTATTGACGAACTCACAGACTATTTGAGTACCCGCACCAGTGTCTTTGTCGGGCAATCGGGCGTGGGCAAATCTTCATTGCTGAACAGAATCGCCCCTGAAGCAGAAGCGGCTGTGGGAGCGCTA
>CATLZI010000181.1 GCA_950063125.1 uncultured Porticoccus sp.
GAATGGCAATCAGCCGATTGAGCCCCTTTCCTGCGGCACCAGGGCAAGTGTTGCTGAAACGGATGGAGATATGGCCGACATCATCGGTCAGCACCAGGCCAAACGGGCACTGGAAATCGCTGCTGCCGGCGGGCACAACCTGCTTTTCAGCGGCCCTCCGGGGACGGGCAAAACCATGTTGGCCAGCCGGCTCACCAGTATATTGCCGCCATTGCAGGAGCGGGAAATGCTCGAGGTGGCCGCCATTCATTCAGTCGCAGGTCGCGGCTTGCGGGATACGCTTTACAATCCGCCTTTTCGCTCGCCCCATCATACGGCGTCTGCAACAGCACTGGTGGGTGGCGGCAGTGTGCCCAGGCCGGGGGAAATCTCCCTCGCACATCACGGCGTATTGTTTCTGGATGAATTGCCTGAATTTCCCCGGCGGGTCCTCGAAGTACTGCGTGAGCCACTGGAATCCGGCGAAATCATGATTTCAAGGGTCCAGGCTCAGACGCGATTTCCGGCGGCATTCCAACTGATTGCGGCAATGAATCCCTGCCCCTGCGGATACTACGGTAGCCAACGCTGTCGCTGTACCCCCGACCAGATACGCCGCTATTCCGATCGCATCTCCGGGCCATTGCTGGATCGTATCGATTTACAGATTGAAGTCCCACCCCTGCCGGGCGACCGGCTGGTTGAAGGAAAAACCGATGGCGACTGCAGCACGGATATCCGCAACAGGGTCATGGCAGCCCGCCAGCGTCAGCTGACCCGGGCGGGAACAATCAATGCCTGCCTCTCCAGCCGTGAAGTGGCTGCCTTTTGCGCACTTGACCAGTCACAAAAAACCCTGCTCAATCGGGCTGTGGAGCAACTTGCTCTATCACCCAGAGCATTTCATCGTATATTGAAAGTGACACGGACCATTGCAGACCTCGACAACAGTACCGCTATCACCATGGCTCACCTCACTGAAGCCCTCGGCTACAGGCTCAGACTGAGTCATTGATTTGCCATCGACAAACGACTGCCACAAAAATGACCTCTGGGCGGTGGTATACTGGCAAGACTTAACCAAGGAGCAATACATGGCGGAAAAACCGGACAGAACAGTTTCCAGTGTGATTGATGAACTGGATAATCTCATCGCCGAAATCCCCCGATTAAACGATGCATCTGTCGAGAAAATAGACTCACGGATACGCTCAATCATCGGCAAGGCATCCCAGGGGCTGTCTCCTGTTCAGTTATTGCTGGCCTACACAGACTGGCTTGCCCATCTATCTATTTCTCCCGCCAGACGCGTGCGATTATTGCAGAATTTCTCTGAGAAGCTGCTGCGACTGTCCACGTTTACCGCCCGGGCCATCACCGAAAAAAGCGAGAACCCACCCCCCAAAAAATACCCTTATTTCATGAATGATCTCTGGAAAAAAGTCCCTTTCAGCGTCATGGCCAAGGGCCACAGCATGGCGGTGGAATGGCTGAAGGAAGCGGATACGGATCTGCCGGGTATGGGGCCATTCAGCAAGGAACTGGTGGACTTCATTAATGGTCACGCCCTAGAAGTCATCTCACCGACCAATTTGCCGCAAACCAACCCCGAGGTTCTTAAGGCCACCTGGGAAAACAAAGGCCGGAATTTGCTGGAAGGCATCGGCAATATGCAACGGGACATTCAAAAGAAACTGCTCAGGGATAACCGGCCTGAGATGGGTGATTTCAAGGTGGGGGAAAATCTGGCCATTACCCCGGGCCAGGTCATCTACCAGAACAATCTCATCGAACTGATTCAATACACTCCAACCACGGAAACTGTGGCCAGAGAGCCGGTACTGATCGTACCCGCCTGGATCATGAAATATTACATCCTTGATCTGGTGCCGGAAAAATCACTGGTCAATTATCTGGTTGCCCAGGGAAAGACCGTGTTCATGATTTCCTGGAAAAATCCCGATAAAGATGATCGCGAACTGGATATTGATGATTACATCAAATCAGGCATTTTGGACGCATTGGATGCCGTCAAAACGGTGGTCCCAAAGACCAAAATCAATGCTACCGGCTATTGTATTGGCGGAACCCTGCTTGCAATAGCGGCGGCTTATCTGGCCAGAGAGCAGGACGACATTCTCAACAGCATCACCCTGCTGGCAGCCCAGACGGACTTCACCGAGCCCGGCGAAATCAAACTGTTCCTGGGTGCCAGCCAATTGGCTTTTCTCGATAGCATGATGTGGACCGACGGCTACCTGGAAGCCGCCAGTATGGGCGGCGCCTTCAAGGCACTGCGCACCCAGGAACTGGTCTGGAACCCGGCGGTAGAACGCTACTATCTGGGCAGGGAGACGAAACCCGTCGCCTTGATGGCCTGGAATGCCGATGGCACCCGAATGCCTGCGGCCATGCACAGCCGCTATCTGCACGAACTGTTTGTTGAAAACCGGTTGGCCAGCTGCAAATTTCTGGTGGAGGGCAAACCTGTCGCAATCCAGGATATTCGCGTACCTTTCTTTGTGGTGGGCACCTCCGCCGACCATGTGGCACCGTGGAAATCCGTCTACAAAATCCACCATATGGCCCGCTCGGATATCACCTTCCTGCTCACCAGCGGCGGCCACAATGCCGGCATCGTGTCCGGCCCGGAGCATCCCCACCGCCGCTACCAGATCAAGTCACAGGATCCCATGGCGCCTTACATTGACCCGGACAGCTGGGTGGAGTCGGTAGAGAGCCACCCCGGCTCCTGGTGGCCGGCCTGGAATCTCTGGCTGGATGATCAATCCTCCGAGCAGGTTGCCCCACCAACCATGGGTGCCGAAGGCACGGATTATGAGGTGCTGTGGCCCGCCCCCGGTAAATACGTTTTTGGTTGACCCGGCCGGGTAGCAGTGGACGGCAGCCATTCACTTGCTACAATCCGCGACTCACAGATCATCCTCCAAAACCGGCAAACCGACTTGAACAAACTCAATAGCCAGCAACGCGCTGCAGTAAATTACATTGATGGCCCATTGCTGGTGCTGGCCGGTGCCGGCAGTGGCAAAACCAGTGTCATCACCAGCAAGATCGCCCACCTGATTCAGCAATGCGGCATCAGTGCCCGCCATATTGCGGCCGTCACTTTCACCAATAAAGCCGCCCGGGAGATGAAGGCGCGGGCAGCCAAGCTGGTCAGCGGCCAGCAGGCCAAGGGGCTGACCGTCTCCACTTTTCACAATCTCGGCCTGCACATTATCCGCAGCGAAATCGTCCAGCTTGGCTTTAAGCCCGGGTTTTCCATTTTCGATGCAGAGGACGCAAAAAGCCTGCTACAGGAACTGATGCTGAAAAAGTCGGACCTGGACGCCGATCATCTGGACAGGGTACAACACCAGATTTCCAGCTGGAAAAATGACCTGCTGACACCGCCGCAAACCCTTGCGAACGCCGCAAATAGTGAAGAACAGGCGATAGCGCTGGTCTACCAGCGCTATACGGATGCCCTGCGGGCTTACAACGCAGTGGACTTCGATGACCTGATCCTGATTCCGTCATTGCTGTTTCAGCAATCGCCGGAAACGCTCGATAAATGGCAGAATCGCATTCGTTACCTGCTGGTGGATGAGTATCAGGACACCAACTTTGCCCAGTACCAACTGGTGAAATTGCTGGTGGGAGCGAGGCGATCACTGACCGTGGTGGGTGACGACGATCAGTCCATTTATGCCTGGCGCGGCGCCAGGCCCGAAAACCTGCAGCAATTGCAGGAGGATTTCCCCGAGCTTCATGTCATCAAGCTGGAGCAAAACTACCGTTCTACTGGCCGCATTCTCAGGGCGGCCAACCGACTGATCGACAACAATCCTCACCTGTTCAGCAAGTCTCTCTGGAGTGAACTGGGTCCGGGGGCCCCATTGCGGATCATCCTCACCGCCAACGAGGAGGCGGAAACCGAACGAATCGTCAATGAAATTCTCGATACGAAATTGCGCAAAAGTTGTCACTTCCGCGATTTCGCCGTGCTCTACCGGGGCAATCACCAGGCCAGATTGCTGGAGCTGAAGCTGCAGGCCCAGGGTGTGCCCTATCAGCTCAGTGGCGGCACCTCGTTTTACGCCCGCACCGAGATCAAGGACATCATGGCCTACCTTCGCCTGATGGTGAACGGCGATGACGACAATGCCTTCCTGCGAATCATCAACACACCGCGCCGTCAGATCGGCACATCGACACTGGAAAAACTGGGACGTTACGCCAACGAACGACAGATTTCCCTGATGGATTGTATCGATGAGCTGGGTCTGCAGTGCCAACTGGCGCCCAACAACCTGGAACGGCTGCAACGTTTCAGGCACTGGATTGGCCAGGTGACCAGCAACTGCAGCAATGCAGACCCGATTGCTGCCATCCGCGAAATGGTCAACGATATGGACTACGAAGGCTGGCTGCACCAGAACGCCAGCAGCGGCAAGGTTGCAGAAAAACGCATGGAAAATGTCAACTTTCTGATTGAACAAATCCGGCAACTGCTGGCCAGGGACGAGCTGGCCATTGCCGGAGAGCGGGAACAGCAGGATACCGCGGTGGAAGATGCGATCGCCAAGCTGGTGCTGCGGGACATCCTCGACCGCCAGGAGGAGGATTCCGCCGATGACAAGGTACAGCTGATGACCCTGCACGCCGCCAAGGGACTGGAATTTCCCCACGTGTTCATGATCGGCATGGAAGAGGGCCTGCTGCCCCACCGCAACAGCATTGACGGGGATACCATTGAAGAGGAGCGGCGCCTCGCGTACGTCGGCATTACCCGGGCCAGACAGACCCTGACCATGACCATGGCCGCCAGGCGGAAACTGTTCGGCGAGATCGCCGAGACAACACCGAGCCGCTTTATCGATGAACTGCCGCAGGAGGATCTGGAAAAAGAAGGTATGGGACAGCCGAGCGATCCGGAGGTGGCCCGACAAAAAGGGCGCGACTCACTGGATGCCCTGAAAGGATTGTTTGCCTAAGGAATCAACGGATGACAAAAGGCAGGCGGCGGTCA
>CATLZI010000182.1 GCA_950063125.1 uncultured Porticoccus sp.
GTGGCCACCGAACCCCGGCTCGGTTCCATCTCGGATTCGACGACGATGCCTTCGGCCGGTCGGTCGGGGTTGGACTTGAGGTCGAGAAGCTCAGTCTGCAAAAGGATCACTTCTTCAAGCTTATCGAGATTGGTTTTTTCCGTCGCCGAAACCTCTACCGCCAGGATATCGCCACCCATTTCCTCAACAACTATTTCATGCTGCAACAGCTCGTTGCGGACGCGGTTGGCGTCGGCTTCGGGTTTGTCGATTTTGTTGATGGCGACGATGATCGGCACCTCGGCGGCCTTGGCGTGGTCGATGGCTTCTACGGTCTGCGGCATGACGGCGTCGTCGGCGGCGACGCAAAGGACAACAATATCGGTGACCGAAGCGCCGCGGGCGCGCATATCGGTAAAGGCCTCGTGGCCCGGTGTGTCGATAAAGGTGATTTTGGCCCCAGACGACATAGCGACTTGGTAGGCGCCGATGTGCTGGGTAATGCCACCGTCTTCGTTGGCCGCTACGTCGGTATCGCGGAGCGCGTCCAACAACGACGTCTTGCCGTGGTCAACATGGCCCATCACCGTGACAACCGGCGCACGGGGTTCCAGCTCCTCTGACACATCGGCCTGTAGCGCCTGGATCAACTTTTGTTCTATCTCATCGTCTGAAACCGGCACTGGGTTGTGCCCAAGTTCCTCCACCACCAATGTGGCAGTATCCTGATCGATTGGTTGATTGATGGAGGCCATGGTCCCCATTTTCATCAACTCCTTGATCACGACTGCAGCCTTTACTGACATTGCCTGGGCTAGATCACTGACTGTGATTTGTTCGGGAATCTCCACATCATGAATGATCTTATTGGTGGGTTTTTTAAATTTGTGCTTGTTCTCAATCTTGATGGGAACCGATATACCCGAACGCAACCGGGGTTTTTTCTCCCCAGCGACTTCCTCAACTTCCTCAACTTCCTCAACGACAGCTTTCAGCAAATCTTCTTTCTTGCGCTTCGGGTCTTTGATAGCACCCCGTTTTTTCGCTTTTTTCGGTGCCTCTTCTGAATCATCGGCTGCGTCATCGTCCCTGACATGTTTTTTCACATGCTTGGGGGCGTCTACGGGCTGATCGACCAGCTCAGGAGGTAACGGCTCGACTGTTGAGGGCGCAGACTTGCGCTCTTCTTCAGCCTTGCGCTGATTTTCCTGCTCAAGGCGAGCTTCCTCTTCTGCCTTTCGGCGTGTCTCGATGGCAGCCTGCCGCTTCACTTCCGGATCATCAACAACTGGAGAAACCGGCTCAACGACGGAGTCTGCTACGACCGACTCCTCCTGCTCAGCTGGAGCTGCAGTCTCTTCTTCATTTGCCCGCTTGACATAGGTTCGGGTTTTGCGAACCTCCACATTAACTGTTTTACGGCCGGCACCCGTTTTGAGTGTACTGACCGTCTTGCGTTTCAATGTGATTTTTTTGGGGTCGCGGGACTGCTCACCGTGCAAGCCTTTCAAATAGGCCAGCAGCGTCTGCTTTTCCTCATCACTGACACTTGCGTCAGCAGAGTTGTGAGGCAAACCGGCCTCCTGCATTTGACTCAGCAGGCGGTCGACGGATGCTCCGACAACCTTGGCAAGTTCGCTAACAGTGACTTCAGCCATCAGTATTCCTCAATTCATCGCCTGTTCGTTTAACTGTCGCTCTCATCGGCGAACCAGGGGGCACGTGCAGTCATAATCAGCTTGGCTGCCCGTTCTGCGTCCATGTTCTCAATATCTAGCAAGTCTTCCACGGCCTGCTCAGCGAGATCCTCCATGCTGGCAATGCCATGCTTGGCCAATGTATGCGCCAACTGATCGTCCATACCTTCCATTTCCAACAAATCAGTTGCGGGACCTGACATCCCCTCCTCTGAGGCCAGCGCCATCGTCAGCAACGCGTCCTTGGCACGGGCACGCAGTTCTTCAGCCACTTCTTCATCAAAACCATCGATGCCAGCCATCTCATCCAGAGGAACATAGGCAACTTCTTCGATAGAGGTGAACCCTTCATCGACCAACACCATGGCGACATCTTCATCAATGTCCAGGCGGTTCATAAAGGTTTCCACCAGTGAGCTGGACTCTGCCAGCTGCTTGACCTCCGCCTCTTCGACAGACATTACATTGATTTTCCAGCCGGTCAGTTCAGAGGCAAGACGGACATTCTGCCCGTTGCGGCCAATGGCCATCGCCAGAGTCTCTCCGGCCACTGCCACATCCATCGAGTGCGTCTCCTCATCAACGATGATCGACTCCACTTCTGCAGGCGCCATGGCATTTATCGCCAGCTGGGCGGGATTATCATCCCACAATACGATATCGATACGCTCGCCATCCAGCTCATTGGAGACGGCCTGAACACGCGCACCACGCATACCGACGCAGGCACCGATCGGGTCGATTCGTCCATCATTGGTCTTCACGGCAATTTTCGCACGCGACCCCGGGTCTCTCGCCGCGCCGCGAATTTCAATCACTTCCTCGGCAATCTCCGGCACTTCAATACGGAACAGTTCAACCAGCATCTCATTGCATTTACGGCTCAGAAAAAGCTGGGGACCACGGCTTTCAGAATTAATCTCCTGAAGAATGGCACGCACCCGATCATTGATTCGAAAAACTTCCCGCCCCACCAACTCTTCTCTCGGCATGACGGCTTCAGCATTGTTACCCAAATCAACGATAATACTTTCGCGAGTCACTTTTTTGACGCTGCCACTCACCAGCTCGCCGAGCTGGTCACGGTATTGTTCCACCACCAGTGCGCGTTCTGCATCACGCACTTTCTGGACAATAACCTGCTTGGCCGTTTGGGCAGCAATACGACCAAAACCGATGTTTTCCACCTGCTCTTCAAAGGTATCGCCAGCTTTAAGGCCCGCGTCTTTCTCATGGGCTTCTTCGAGCGTGAACTGGGTTCCGAGTTCCGCCAGCACATCATCGGCAACCACTTCCCACCAGCGGAACGTTTCATAGTCACCGGTGGCGCGATCAATGGTTACCCGGATGTTGGAATCTTCGTCATAGCGCTTCTTGGTCGCCGTGGCAAGGGCCTGTTCAATGGCCTCAAAAATAACCTCTTTGGACACGCCCTTTTCATTAGAAACGGCTTCCACCACCATCAAGATTTCTTTATTCATTCATTCAGCCTCGCAATCGCCCTCAAAACCGAGGAACGACATTCGCCTTTTCAATGCTATCCAGGGGAAAGAGATATTCATGATCGTCAACAATCAACAGAACATCCTCACCCTCCACGCCATTCAGACGGCCCTTGAAATTCCGTCTGCCTTCATGGGGAAATCTCAGCCGCAAGGCCACATCTTCCCCAACATACTTTTCAAACTGATCCAGCGTGTATAAAGGCCGGTCCATGCCCGGGGAGGAGACCTCCAGGGTGTACTCCCCGGTAATCGGGTCCTCGACATCCAACTGACTGCTGACCTGGCGGCTGACTTTTTCACAGTCCTCCACTGTCACACCATCACTCTCACGCTCAATGTAAATACGTAGCATCGCATTGCGACCTGATGACAAATACTCCAACCCCCAAAGTTCACAACCCATTGCATCCACTATGGGTGCAATCATCGCGCGGAGGGTCTCCTCTTTTGTCGCCACTGTAATCTCTCGGTTTCCCAATCAAAAAATGGGCACACAGCCCACTTCATCAAAACCACTTAGCAAAAAGCCCCTAAAAAGGGGCCCTTCGGCTGCGCCTTGTCCTGACGCATGGTACCAGCAGTACCGATACCAGAATTTGGTAGCGGGGGCAGGATTTGAACCTACGACCTTCGGGTTATGAGCCCGACGAGCTACCAGGCTGCTCCACCCCGCATCAAAAAACGCTGACCTTAACGGCCAGGAGACTGAGCATGTCTCCTTTACCTTGCCAGCTCATAACCTCTGGCAAGCCCCCAAGCTGTCAAGTGACTGCTTCAAGGGCCGTGGATTATAGGGGCCAGACACCATAGGGTCAAGGGGGAAACACGGCTTTGTTGTGCTCCCAACCGTTTCCCCCCGCAAGGAGCTTTCACATCAAACCGACACCTTCCAAGTATCGCTGAATTGCCGGGCAGCGACACTGACCTGCAACCACAGAATCTCTTGCCAGGAAAAAACGCTCAACAGCTGGAGGGGTTCTGCAGCAGACCCCATCAGTTAAGCCCCACTTAATATTAGGGTCGTACAGTTACACTTCCACATTCAAAAAAATTGCCGCCAAATGACTGACTTTCCGAAAAAACATCCGCTTGTTTGGGCCTATCTTTTTGCGGCTTATTTTTCCCTTAGTTACCACATTCCCATTTATGCGACGGGCATGGCTGGCTTCATTGGATTGCGCGAAACCATTTTGATGAGCCTGATGTGGTTGACCCCGATACTATTGGTGCCCAGATATACACGGCAATTATTGGCGCTCAGCGGTCTGATCATGTTGCCGGCAGCTGTCATCTCGGTATTCTATTTCATTATCTATGGGCAGGAATTTTCCCAGAGCACGATTTTTATCGTTTTTGAATCGAATGTCGCCGAGGGCAGTGAGTTTATTGCCTCTTATTGGCAATGGTGGTTTATACCGGTGCTTATACTGTTCACCGCTGTACCAATATGGATGTGGCAACAAGCTCGACCCGTGGCCCTAGGCCATCGCAAACGTTTGGCTTATGCCGCTCTTTTTATACTTATTCCCTTCTTTCCATTTATCAGCACAGCACTGACCGAGGAAGATACCACCCTCAACGATGCGGTTTACCACCAGATGAAGCGGATGGAACCCGCAGCACCCTGGAACCTGATTGTCGGGTACGCAAAATATCGGCAGCAGATGGCGAGCATGACGGCCCTGCTGGAAAAAAATCGTCAGGTACAACCTCTCAAAAACCTAAAGGCGAAAGTTGCCACGTTGCCCGATACAGTAATTCTGGTGCTCGGTGAATCAACCAATCGTCAGCGCATGAGCCTGTACGGTTATCACCGGCCG
>CATLZI010000183.1 GCA_950063125.1 uncultured Porticoccus sp.
ATCTTTGCCCTGACGATGATACTGCTCTATCTTGCATCCATGCTCTATCACGGCCTTCCCAAGGGGCACAGAAAGAAACAGTTTCAGGTGATAGAACATTCGGCTATTTTTCTACTGATCGCCGGCACCTACACTCCCTTTACCCTAGGGGCGCTAAGGGGTGCATGGGGCTGGTCTCTATTGGCGGCGATCTGGTGTCTGGCAGCTACAGGCGTCATACTCAAGGCCAGCAACAGGCTTAATCATCCGGTATTTTCCACCG
Organism: uncultured Porticoccus sp.; assembly: GCA_950063125.1. Classification (GTDB taxonomy): domain Bacteria; phylum Pseudomonadota; class Gammaproteobacteria; order Pseudomonadales; family Porticoccaceae; genus Porticoccus. Next base: position 263 of record CATLZI010000183.1, read on the forward strand.
GCCTTTATCTTTTAATGGGCTGGCTGATTGTGATTGCAGCCAACCCTTTGTGGCTTCACTTGCCGACACCGGGCCTGATCTGGCTCGCTTCCGGCGGCCTGGCCTATACCGTGGGGGTGGCCTTTTTCACCGCCGACAGCTATTTGCGATACGGCCACTTTATCTGGCACCTGTTTGTCATGGCGGGTACTACTTGCCACTATATTGCCATTTTCAACTACGCGGCCTGACAGGTCTCGTTCATAAGACTGTTTTGATACTGGACATTGCCTTATGTGGTTACGAACTACTTGCAGCATGAGCTTCGAAATCGAGCTTCCGACACCCTTCATCTTCATGCTAAGGCCACGCAGCGGCGGACAACAAAGGGTGGCCCGGGAGGAATACACGCTCACACCAGATTGCCCAATGGAGGAATTTACCGACAATTTCGGCAACCTCTGTCAGCGACTGCTGGGCCAACCCGGCCCCTTTTCCATCACCACCTCGGCCGATGTAAAAACAGTGGATGTCATCGAACAGGCTCCGGGCGCGCCTTTTATTGAAGTACAGTATCTGCCGGACTCCATGCTCTGCTATCTGCTTCCCAGCCGCTACTGTGAGTCGGACCGCTTTGTCCAGATGGCCAACGAAATTACCGCCGACCAACAACCGGGCTACGATCAGGTTAATGCCATTCAGTGCTGGCTGCGTGAGCGCATTCGCTATGAGCCAATGCTCGGCAATGATCAACTCTCTGCAGCAGAAGTGAATATGCGCCAGTGGGGCGTTTGTCGTGATTTCGCCCACCTGGGTATTGCGTTGTGCCGGAGTCTCAGTATTCCTGCCAGGATGGTCGTCGGCTACCTCTACGAGCTTGACCCTATCGATATGCACGCCTGGTTTGAGGCCTATGTGGGCGGCCAGTGGTATACCTTTGATGCGACACAACCAACGCTAAAAGGCGGTTATGTGGCAATCGGCTATGGTCGAGACGCCGCCGATGTGGCTATTTACAATCAGTTCGGCCCGGCTGTCTCGCCGATCACACAACGGGTCAGTGTGGTGCGATTAGACGGCACCGGCGACTGATTCAGAGGAGCAATCAACACCATGCACCTGGAATTCTGGTTTGACTTTGGCAGCACCTATTCCTATCCCGCCGCCATGCGTATCGAGGCCCTTGCCGGGGAGAGAAATATTCCGGTGCGGTGGCGCCCCTTCATGCTCGGAGCCATCTTCAAACAACAGGGCTGGAGCGACTCGCCATTCAACATCTACCCCGACAAAGGGCGCTACATGTGGCGTGATATGGCGCGAGTCGCCAGCCAGCTGCAATTGCCCTGGCACAAACCCTCTCAATTTCCGCGCAACGGCTTGCTGGCGGCACGGGCAGTCTGTACTGCACCGGATGCCCACTGGGTACCGCAGTTCTGTCGGGAGGTATTTCGCGCCAACTTTGAACGCGACGAGGATATCGCCTCACCTGAGGTCATTGGCCAATGCCTGACCGCCAGTGGCACAGTTGCACAACCTGTACTGGAAGAAGCCGGTTGGGCAGAAACCAAGGGTCGTCTTCATCAGCAGACTGGGCAGGCCATCGAACAACATCTCTTCGGTGCACCCTCGTTTCTGGTGGGCAGGGAACTGTTCTGGGGCAACGAGCGGCTGGAAACAGCGCTGGATTTTGCCGCCGGTGTTATCGCCTTTCCCGCTTATGAATAAACACCCAGAGTCCATGCCTGAACTGCATGCCTAAACTGCATGCATGGACAATAGCCAGTCCAATAGTTGATAGCCAAAAGGGTATCGCCCTATGATCGGGCGAAGCGTTTCCGGGAGCACTTATGCACAAGTCACTCTTTTTTTTCGCAGCCGGCTGCCTCGGCGCACTGGCCAACAGCCTCTCCGTCTGGATTTTTGGCGATCTCGGTATATCTCAAGCACTCGGAGTCGCTATTGCCCCGGGCCTGTCCCCACAATGGCTCTACCCAAGGATCGTCTGGGGTGGACTTTGGGGACTGCTGTTTTTGCTGCCGATATGGCAATCGAGATTAGTCTGGAAAGGGATGGTGCTGAGCCTGTTTCCCACTGCAGTACAGCTGTTCATTGTATTCCCCCTGCAGGCACAGAAGGGTATAGCCGGCCTGGAACTTGGGCTGCTGACACCGCTGCTGGTACTATTTTTTAACGGGATATGGGGTATCTGCACCGCGCTGGCGATCAAACTGGCAAGATAAACAGAGGTTACAGGGGTGTTATAAACCCATTAATAACCTTCCCACTATTTCACATAAAGACACGATTGCAGGCTTTGACTATCCTTAGGCTAGTGATCAAGCAATTGAAACAGGAGCGAGCATGTCCAAGTATCAGTCCACAACCTCGTCGGTTATTGGCGACGACACCTACACTTTTTACGACTTTAAGGGTGTGTCCGACAAATACGATATTACCCGACTCCCCTATTCACTGAAGATACTGCTGGAAAACCTACTCCGTCATGCCAACGAGGATTTTGTCCAGGACAGGGATATTGAAGCGGTGGCCAACTGGGATCCACAGGCAACACCGAGCGAGGAAATCAGTTTTGTGCCGGCGAGGGTCCTGTTGCAGGATTTCACCGGTGTCCCGGCAGTCGTCGACCTGGCAGCCATGCGCGACGCCATGGGAGAGCTGGGGGGGTCACCGGACCGGATCAATCCCCTCTCCGCTGTGGATCTGGTCATTGACCATTCCGTCATGGTGGACTTTTACGGTCACGAAGACTCGCTCAAAAAGAATACTGCCCTTGAAGTTACCCGCAATCGGGAACGCTACCAGTTCCTGCGCTGGGGGCAAAAAGCCTTTGAAAACTTCAAGGTCGTTCCTCCCGGCACCGGCATTTGCCATCAGGTCAACCTGGAATACCTGGCCCAGGCGGTCTACTCAAAGACCGTTGACGGCAAGTTGGTAGCGTATCCCGATACGTTGGTAGGCACTGACTCACACACCACCATGATTAACGGCCTGGGGGTTCTGGGCTGGGGAGTGGGCGGCATCGAGGCGGAAGCAGCCATGCTGGGGCAGCCCATCAGTATGCTTTTGCCCCAGGTTGTGGGCTTTAAATTGACCGGCAAGTTACCCGAGGGCGCCACCGCCACCGATTTGGTACTAACTGTGACCGAGCAGCTGCGCAAACACGGAGTGGTATCAAAATTTGTCGAATTCTTTGGCCCGGGGCTGGAGAGCCTGTCGCTCGCGGATCGCGCCACTATCGGCAATATGACACCGGAATACGGCGCAACCTGCGCTATTTTCCCTATCGACCGGGAAACCATTAACTACCTCGAACTCACCGGTCGCAGTGAACAGCAACTGGCCCTGGTGGAAACCTACACCAAAACTGTCGGCATATGGCATGACGAAAATACCCCGGATGCAGAGTACAGTTCGCTGCTAGAGCTCAATCTGGCCGATGTCGTACCCAGCCTCGCCGGACCGAAGCGCCCCCAGGACCGGGTTTCTCTCACAGCTATGGCCGACCATTACCGCAAGCTGCTGGACGATGCTGCAGCCGCAAGCGCTGAACAGATCCAGGCACTGGAGATGGACGACGAAGGCGCGGCCATGGAGGAGCCGGAAGATACCGCTCACGAAATCACCTTCCGGAATCAAAATTTTCAGCTCCGTGATGGTGCGGTGGTCATTGCCGCCATTACCAGTTGCACGAATACCTCCAACCCGAGTGTCATGTTGGCAGCGGGCCTGCTCGCCCGGAAAGCGAGACAGCGGGGACTTACCGTAAAACCCTGGGTCAAAACCAGTCTGGCACCCGGCTCCAAGGTGGTCACCGAATATCTGGAGCAGTCCGGTTTGCTGGAAGATCTCGAAGCGATGGGCTTCTATCTGGTGGGCTATGGCTGCACCACCTGTATCGGCAATTCAGGTCCACTGCCCGATGAAATAGCCGAATCCATCCGTACCCGGAATCTCACGGTGGCGTCGGTGCTGTCTGGCAACCGCAATTTTGAAGGCCGCATTCATTCCGATGTAAAAACCAACTACCTGGCATCGCCCCCTCTGGTGGTGGCCTACGCACTGGCCGGCAGTATGCTGCTGGATCTGAAAAACGAGCCCTTGGGGGAAGACGCGGAAGGTCGTGCCGTTTACCTGAAGGACATCTGGCCATCCTCAGAGGAAATCAAGGCACTGGTTAATGCCCATGTGGCAGCCGGGCTGTTCCGGGAAAAGTATGCAGATGTCTACAGTGGAGATGAGGAATGGCAGAACCTGCCGGTATCCGGTGGGGAGCTGTACAGCTGGCCGGAATCCACCTATGTTCGCAAGCCACCTTTTTTTGAAGGCATGACCGCCGAGCCGGCGGCGATAAAACCTATCGAGCAGGCCCGCTGCCTGCTGAAACTGGGGGACTCCATCACCACCGACCACATCTCGCCGGCCGGCAGTATCGCCAAGGACAGCCCGGCGGGGCACTATCTGATCGAACAGGGTGTGGAGCCGAAGGATTTCAACTCCTATGGCTCGCGGCGGGGCAACCACGAGGTGATGATGCGCGGCACCTTTGCCAATGTACGGTTGCGCAATCAGCTGGCTCCGGGTACCGAGGGCGGATGGACGACCTACTTTCCCGACAACTCCTCGATCAGTGTGTACGACGCCGCCATGAAATACCGGCAAAACGGAACACCTCTGGTGGTATTGGCAGGACAGGAATACGGTACCGGTTCC
>CATLZI010000184.1 GCA_950063125.1 uncultured Porticoccus sp.
GCCGCCAGCACAATAAACTCCTCACCACCCCATCGCCCCAGATTATCGGACTCGCGCAGACAACCGGTCACCTCATGGGCGATGACTTTAAGCACCCGGTCACCCGCCTCATGACCATGCACATCATTGAAACGCTTGAAATTGTCGATATCAAATAGCAGCAGGGTACAGGGCCGAGCATAACGGCGAGCGACGGCAACCTCTTTTTCCAGCTCCTGCTCTATCCGATAGCGATTCCACGTGTCTGTCAGCGAATCCGTGGTTGCCAGGGACGCCAGATATTGGTTGGTCCTGCGCAGACGCTCGTTGAGCAGGTCCACCTGGTCGATAAACATGGTGATTGAGATATTTTCCGACAACTCCCTCGCCAGTCTTATTTCGATCGACCGCCAGGGGGCACTGTGCCCGGCCATCTGTTCCTCCCAGCGCTCAAAAGACCTCCGGGGATTCATCACAGCCCGACCATCGACCACCACGGGTTTTGGCTCTGGCGACCCGGCCCAATAACGAACTCGCTGCTGTTCTTCACGGAAAAACAGCAGCCAGCCCGGCGGAGAAACGGCTGTCAGCGGCAGTGCCAGCATGCCTGCGAGCTCCCCCGCATCCATAAGGGCCGTTTCATTGAGGCAGTCACTGCTCCAGAGTGCATTGCCTTGATGTTCGTCAGAGAGGTGACTGACGATGCGCGACAAGGCTTCGGCAGGTGGCGTATTTCCGACATGACTGATCTTTTCCTGATATACCAGTGCCACACCGTCGGCATTGAACAAATCCATCCATCGCTCACCGTATTCATCAATCAGTTGGTACGGCTTGACCATTTCACCGGGATGATCCATAAGCAGCATGCGGTTTTCCAGCACCCGCCTCGCATAGTGCGCATCTTCGCGCTCCTGTAACAGAAACAGTCGCTGGGTCGCCATACGCACCAGTGTGAGCGCCGCATCGCGCAATGCTGGCGATAGTGGTGTCGGCTGGCGAGCATGACAGGCCACCAGCCCCCAAAGCCCGTCAGTACTGTGTATTGATAAAGACAGGGAAGCGCCCACCTCCATATTGGCCAGGTACTTCAGATGAACAGGCGAAACCGCACGGAGCATACCCGGCGACAGGTCAAGGGGTAGCTGCCCGGCCGAGGGATCACAAGACAACAGGGGTACCGGTTTTGCTGTTGCATCCGGGATACTGCGCACCGGATTGACACTGTAGAGGTTACGAACCTGCTCCGGGATATCAGTGGCTGGAAAATGGTGATCGAGAAAGCTGGGTGTCCCCTCTGCACAGCTCTCGGCGACTACAGTGCCATGCCAGTCGCGATCAAACTGGTACACCATGACCCGGTCGTGACCGACTAACTGACGAATCCCACCCACCAGGGTACCCAGCAACTCTTGCCGGGTTTCCGCTTCGGCAAGCCGTGCCAGCCATTGATTAATTCTTGCCAGGATACGCCGCTGCCTGAGGCGAGGCACCGGTTCGACCTCGATGGCCACATAGTGGTCATAGCGCCAGGCACTGAGCTGAAAGACCTTCACTACCCCATCCACAGACCAGCGGATTTCGTGAACCACCAAAGGCCTGTCCTCCGACAGAGTATTCAGTTCATCAATCATTCCCTGAAAAGTGGGTCCACTTTCCATCCGCGCGGATTGCTGTGCCAGCACATCAAACAGGAAAGCACCCAGGACCGCATCCACCGGCAATCCCAGCACGGACTCAAGGTTCGCACTGACCTGAACAATACGGTGGCTCTGCTCATCAATACACAACAGACAGCCTGCCGGCTGGATAGCCCCGGGAATATGCACCGGTTCATCGGCGCAATTCTTCAGAGCTTGATCCAATTGCGGAGAGTTATGCAAGTTCAAATGATCACCCCGCTCGATTCAATAGCGCTATGCTATACGGTCAGATAATAATCCAGGTACCCACCGAGACAACGAAATGTCTCAATGGCTGCGGCCACAACGTCGTCGGCAGAGTGAGAGCGCCGGGATACGCATGCGATAACACGCTGCAGTCTCTGCCATTCGCCATGCCGAAATAATTGTAAGTATTGGACACCGTCAGAGCCACCCAGTGCCCATTCGTCCTGTGGCAATTTATTCTGCGGTAATTTATTCCACGGCAATTGACACTCTGACAACAGGCGGATCACCCGGGGAGCAATCACCCTGCCACCCTGGGTTGCCCCCTCCAGCACATAGAGCACACCGACAACCCGGTCTGATGTCGATAAATCCGGCAGGGGCAACACTGGCAGCTGACCAGTGTCCAGATTACCGGCCAATCGATCCAGGTCCGCCATCAGTAATGCCGCTCTGGACAGGTAGCGATAACCCTCCCGCTGACAGTCGACCGGCAACTTCCCCACCAGCTGTGGCTCAAGCTGCTGATAGAAAGCGAGCAAAGCTGCCAAGAATCCCAGATAGTCCTGCAGCACCAACTGATCACTGACCAGTGAGTGCAGTAACGGGTGACGCTCCAGGCTTGCGTGTTCGTTGCGTGTGGCATTGCGCAGTGTAGCGAGCAAGGTACTCGGAGCCATCCGGGTTGCTTGCGGCAAGCTCATCATTCATTTTCCTCTGACATCAGGTCGAAAACAGGCGAGGAAGTTACCATGATAGGCTATTTAGGCAGGTTTGGCAGGAATCCACAGCAAGGAAAAAGGCCATAAAAAACAGGGCCAGTGATCTACATCACTGGCCCTGTTCTAATAATGGAGCGGGAAACGAGGCTCGAACTCGCGACCTCAACCTTGGCAAGGTTGCGCTCTACCAACTGAGCTATTCCCGCATTTTATCCCATCAGGATAAAAGTGGCGTCCCGTAGGGGAGTCGAACCCCTGTTACCGCCGTGAAAGGGCGGTGTCCTAGGCCTCTAGACGAACGGGACACAAGGTTCTCATCAAGAGAGGCGCGCATTCTAAGAAGCGGCATGTGCCCTGTCAACCCTGCATTCTGTTTTTCTCTGCGGCAGCCCGAAAACCCACGACACCGGTCCGGTGGCAACCCGTGATCAGAATTTCAGAACGGCTCCAATTGCAGGGAGGCCGAATTCACACAATATCGCAGCCCGGTTGGTTCAGGACCGTCATCAAACAGGTGTCCCAGGTGAGCACCACAATGCGAACAGGTGATCTCGGTGCGGCGCATGCCATGGCTGGTATCGGAACATTCATCGACAGCATTCTCATCGATGGCCTGATAGTAGCTCGGCCAGCCGGAACCGGAGTCATACTTGGCTGCAGCATCAAACAGCGGCTGATGGCAGCATTTACAGTGGTAGATTCCAGCGGCCTTCTCGTCGCAATAGGCACCGCTAAAGGGGGGCTCAGTGCCCTTCTGACGACAGATTCTGAATTCGTCAGGGGTGAGCTGCTCGCGCCATTGTTCATCGTCAAATTGTCTTGTGTTCGTCATCCTCGGCACCTCAGAGTTTTCTTATTTATGGCAGGGTTTTGATATACAATCAGTTTTTATCCGAATTGGACAACCAGAAACAATACTTTATGCAACACATCCAGAAATCAAACAAGCTGAATAATGTCTGCTACGATATTCGCGGCCCGGTGCTCGACCACGCCAACCGGCTCGAGGAAGAAGGCCTGCGCATCCTGAAGCTGAATATCGGCAACCCTGCCCCGTTCGGTTTTGAAGCGCCCGACGAAATTATTCACGACGTCATTCACAACCTGGCCAAGGCCCAGGGCTACTGCCACTCCAAAGGCATCTACAGCGCCCGCAAGGCCGTCATGCAACGCTGCCAGTTGATCGGCATCCCGAATGTCGACATCGACGATATCTTCCTGGGCAACGGCGTCAGCGAATTGATTGTCATGGCCATGCAGGCACTACTCAACAACGGGGATGAGATTCTGGTACCAGTGCCGGATTACCCCCTGTGGACAGCCGCCGTGAATCTGGCCGGGGGCAAGGCAGTTCACTATCTCTGCGACGAAGCCAACGAGTGGCAACCGGACATTGAGGATATCGCCCGCAAGATCACACCGAACACCCGGGGTATCGTGGTAATCAATCCCAACAACCCTACCGGGGCAGTTTACTCCGAGGCGATTCTGCAGAAAATTGTCGAACTGGCCAGGCAGCATGACCTGATCATTTATGCCGATGAAATCTATGACCGCATTCTCTACGATGATGCAGTGCATGTACCACTCGGCAGTCTGGCCACCGATGTGTTGTGTATCACGTTCAATGGGTTATCAAAAGCCTACCGCCTGGCGGGCTTCCGTTCCGGCTGGCTGGTGGTGAGCGGCGCCAAACACCGCGCCCGCAGTTATATCCAGGGGATTGAAATGCTGGCATCCATGCGGCTGTGCGCCAACGTGCCGGCCATGTATGCCATCCAGACCGCCCTGGGCGGCTATCAGAGCATCAACGATCTGGTGGCACCGGAGGGCCGTCTCTACCAGCAACGCGAAAAAGCCTGGTCCCTGTTGACCCAGATACCCGGTGTCAGTTGCGTCAAACCCAAAGCGGCGATGTACCTGTTCCCCAAACTGGATCGGGAAATTTATCCGATCGAGGACGACGAGCAATTGGTGCTGGATCTATTACTGGAAGAACGGATTCTGCTGGTGCAGGGCACTGCTTTCAACTGGCCGGATCCCGACCATTTCCGCATCGTATTCCTGCCGAGGGAAGACGATCTGGAGGAAGCCATCGAGCGGCTGGCCCGCTTCCTGGAAAAATACCGTCTCAATCATCCGGTAACAAAGGTAAAACTGGCTCAGGTGGCCCCCTAACCGATCGGATAGAGAATCCTGTCCCGGTAGCCGGTCAGCACCGGGACGTAACCTGCCAGCTCCCGATCCAGTTGTGGATCGTTACTGTCCACCATCAGGGGCCTGCCCCCGAGTTCGGTGATTTTGGTTTTGGTCGCCACGACAATCAGGTTATCCCTACCAGCCCGCCTGATAATGGCAG
>CATLZI010000185.1 GCA_950063125.1 uncultured Porticoccus sp.
CGCAGAACAGGCGAAGGCTGCCCTGGCTTGATATATTTGTGCCGGGAGTTCTCCCGGCATTAAATAATGCAGATTGAAAAGGGAAAGGGCCGCAGCTCTTTCCCTTTTTTGTTTTTGATATGAACCGGTTGATAAGGTTGTGAGCATGGAAACCCTTGAGCTTCTGGCCCGTGAAGCGCAGCAGGCCATAGAGCAGGCGCAGGATTTGGCAGCACTGGATCAGGTGCGGGTCGAATATCTCGGCAAGCGAGGCAGGCTGACGGATCTGTTAAAAGGGTTGGGCAAACTCTCGGCTGAAGAGCGCCCCGCAGCAGGTGCGAAAATTAATGAAGTTAAAGAGCAGCTCCAGAGTCAGATCAATCGCTGTCGCGATGATCTGGAAAATGCGGATCTGGAGGCCAGGCTGGCCAGTGAAGCACTGGATGTGACACTGCCCGGGCGGGGTGAAGACAGCGGCGGACTGCATCTGATCACCCATACCATGGAGCGGATCGAGTCCTTCTTCAGCCGGGTTGGTTACCGGGTGGAAGAGGGCCCCGAGATTGAAGACGATTATCACAACTTCGAAGCCCTGAATATTCCATCACACCATCCGGCCAGGGCCATGCACGACACTTTTTATGTGACGGGAAATACCGTGCTGCGCACCCATACCTCGCCGGTGCAGATTCGTACCATGAAGACCCAGGAACCCCCAATCCGCATTATCTGCCCCGGGCGTGTCTACCGCTGTGATTCCGATCTGACCCACACCCCGATGTTCCATCAGGTGGAAGGTCTGGTGGTGGATCGCGATGTCAGCATGGCCGACCTCAGGGGGACCATCGATCAGTTTCTGAAGGCCTTTTTTGAGGCGGACCTGCCGGTGCGCTTCCGCCCCTCCTATTTTCCGTTTACCGAACCTTCTGCCGAGGTGGATATTCAGTGCACCAACTGTCGCGGTGCCGGCTGCCGTATCTGCAAGAATACCGGGTGGCTGGAGGTGATGGGTTGCGGCATGGTGCACCCAAATGTGTTCGGTCATTGCGGCATTGATGCCGAGAAATATTCGGGCTTTGCCTTCGGCATGGGCGTCGAGCGGCTGGCGATGCTGCGCTACGGAGTCAGTGACCTTCGTCTGTTTTTTGATAACGAAATTCAGTTCCTAAAACAGTTTTAAAACAAATAGATATATTATTTATCTAAAGTAAATAATTTGATTTGGTGAGCAATGAAATTCAGTGAATCCTGGTTGCGTGAGTGGGTTAGTCCGAGCATTGACACGGCAGAGCTGGTTGCTCAGCTGACCATGGCGGGTCTCGAAGTGGACGCGGTTGAGGCCGTGGCCCCGGCGTTCGATGGCGTGGTGGTCGGTGAAATTGGCGCCGTGGATCCACACCCCAATGCCGATAAATTGCGAGTCTGTCAGGTGACCGGCGCTGCCGGTGAAACGGTGCAGGTGGTTTGTGGCGCACCCAATGCCCGCCGGGGTCTGAAAGTGCCCTTCGCAACGGTGGGTGCCACGTTGCCTGGCGATATGAAAATACGTAAAGCCAGGCTGCGGGACGTGGAGTCCTTCGGCATGCTCTGCGGTCAGGATGAAATTGGTCTGGGTGGTGATGGCTCCGGCCTGTGGGAGCTGCCTTCCGGTGCACCAACGGGTGCGGATCTGCGCGACTACCTGAGTCTCAACGATCAATTGATTGAGGTCGACTTGACTCCCAATCGCGGCGATTGTCTGAGTATCCGGGGCCTTGCCCGCGAGGTGGGTGTATTAAATACGCTTGTGGTGGCCGGGCCTTCCCTTGATCCCGTTTCAGCCACGGTCGACGACCATTTACCCGTTGTACTGGACGCCCCCGCTGCCTGTCCCCGTTATGCGGGTCGGGTGATTCGCGATGCCAATCTGGCTGCGCCATCTCCCCTGTGGCTGCAGGAAAAACTGCGCCGTAGCGGTATTCGCAGTATCGACCCGGTGGTCGATGTGACCAACTATGTGATGCTCGAGCTGGGTCAGCCGATGCACGCCTTTGATCTCGCCACGCTGGACGGTGGTATTCGGGTGCGCATGGCGGAGCAGGGTGAGTCACTCGACTTGCTGGACGGTTCCAAGGCCACATTGAACGACGATACGCTGGTCATTGCCGATCACCAGAAACCGCTGGCCATCGCCGGAATCATGGGCGGCAAACTGTCTGCCGTCACGGCGGATACCCGGGATATTTTCCTTGAAAGCGCCTATTTTGATCCGCTGTCGATTGCCGGTCGTCCACGCAATTACGGACTCCATACGGATTCATCCCACCGCTTCGAGCGCGGCGTTGACTGGCAGTTGCAGTCTCTTGCCATTGAGCGTGCCACCGCACTGCTGCTGGACATTGTCGGGGGGCAGGCCGGTCCGGTAACTGTGGCCGAATCAGAAGCGCACTTGCCCCGATCCGGGGAGGTGAGGCTGACCCGGCGCAAACTGCAACAACAGTTGAGCCTGTCGCTGGATGCCGAGCTGGTTAGCGGCATGTTACAGCGTCTCGGTCTGGAAATTCTTGCCGAGGATGAAGACGGCTGGCGCTGCAGGGTTCCCAGTTGGCGCTTCGATATTGCGATTGAAGTGGACCTGATTGAGGAAGTCGCCCGCATCTACGGTTACAACCGCTTGCCGACCGCCACGATCAGCGCCAGTCTGCCGATTGAGGTTTGTCGCGAAACCCGCACCGGTTTGTCATTGTTGCGCCAGCAGCTGGTTGCCCGGGGCTACCGCGAAGCCATTACCTACTGTTTTGTCGATCCCGATGTCCAGAAACACCTGCTGCCAGAGATAGAGGGTGTCGCACTGGCCAACCCCATCGCCAGTGATATGTCGGTGATGAGAACCACCCTCTGGTCCGGTCTGCTACCGGCCGTACGCCGCAATCTCAATCGCCAGCAACCCCGTGTCAGGATTTTTGAGTCCGGGTTGAGCTTTATGCCCGATGAGGGTGGCGTTAAGCAGGAATCCATGATGGCCGGTGCCGTCACCGGCACTCGTTTGCCGGAACGCTGGTCAAACCCGCGTGATCTGGTGGATTTTTTTGATATCAAATCCGACGTGGAAGCGCTCCTCAAACAGAACCATGTGTTTGATCAGTATCGCTTTGTGCCTGCTGCGCATCCCGCGCTGCACCCCGGTCAATGTGCCGCCATTGAGCGCAACGGTGAGCCGGTGGGTTATATCGGGCTGCTGCACCCGCGTGTTCAGAAGCTGCTGGATATCTCCCAGCCGGTGTACGTTTTTGAGCTTGCCCTCGGTGCTGTGGTCGAAGGTGAGCTACCCGCTTTTCGGGGTGTCAGCCGGTTCCCGGAAGTTCGCCGCGACCTGGCGGTGATTGTGGATCGGGACCTTTCTGCCAGCACGCTCTGTGACACCATTCGGGAGGCGGCGGGCCATTACCTTGTTGACTTAAAGATATTTGACGTCTACCAAGGGAAAGGTGTTGAAATCAATAGAAAAAGTATCGCAGTTGGCTTGACCTTTAGAGAGAGTTCGCGCACTCTTACCGAAGAAGAAATCACAGCGGCTGTCGACCGGGTGGTCAGCACCATAAAAGAACAACATTCAGCGAGTCTCAGGGGTTAAGCGAGTTATGTCAGCACTTACCAAAGCCGACCTTGCAGAAATGCTTTTCGAAGACCTGGGTTTGAATAAACGCGAGGCCAAGGAAATCGTCGAATCGTTTTTTGAAGAGATCCGCACGGCCCTTGAGAAAAATGAACAGGTCAAACTATCAGGTTTTGGTAACTTTGAACTGCGCGACAAAAAAACCCGCCCCGGTCGCAATCCAAAAACCGGTGAAGAGATCCCCATTTCTGCCAGACGAGTAGTGACGTTCAAACCCGGACAAAAACTTAAAGCGAGAGTAGAAAGCTATGCTGGAACCGAGCAATAACGATCAGTTGCCGGCCATTCCCGGCAAGCGTTACTTCACCATCGGTGAAGTCAGTGAACTCTGCGATGTCAAACCCCATGTGCTTCGCTACTGGGAGCAGGAGTTTCCCACCCTCAGCCCGGTAAAGCGCCGTGGTAATCGCCGCTACTATCAGCGCCAGGATGTCATCCTGATCCGGCAGATTCGTTCATTGCTTTATGAGCAGGGTTTTACCATTGGCGGTGCCCGTCAGCGCATGACCGGTGAGGATGCCAAGGAAGAGGCCACGCAGGTCAGGCAGCTGATCGACCAGACAGTCGGCGAGCTGGAAGACCTGTTGCAGGTACTGAAGGGCTGATTTTATTCTTGAATTGTGGGGTGCATCCGGTATTATGTGCGCCTTCCTATTCGGGGCGTAGCGCAGTCTGGTAGCGCACTACACTGGGGGTGTAGTGGTCACAGGTTCAAATCCTGTCGTCCCGACCAAAATTAAATAAATTAGCCGCTTACAGCTTAGCTTGAGCGGCTTTTTTGTGCCCGTTCGTATTATCCGGCAAGCGGGGGCTGTGATCAGACAGGGTGAGTCCCAGTCGGACCTCGTTATCTCGATGCCTAATCCAGTCAGCCGAACATACCCAGATCGGTAGGGATGTGTGCAGCCTTAAGGATTATGATGCTACGCTTGCTATTAATTAAAAGCGCCGCAAATAGAAAATCATGATGCTGAACGAGTTCAGAAAAAGTCCGTTCTTGATTATTGGCGGAGCGCCTCGATCGGGAACCACTGCATTATTTCGCTACCTTTCCGACCACCCACAAGTCTCTGCAGCATTAACAAAAGAAGTCAGATTCTTTGTGGACTCGGACTGCCCAGGGCCTAGGTTTTGTTATTTTGAAGAAGGGTTGGAGAGTTACGCAAAATACTTTTTGAACCACGGTATTTCAGAAAATAAAACCCTGCTTGAAGCTTCACCAGACTACCTATACTCCAAAACGGCGTTGCATATACCTAGTGTGTTGCCAAATGCAAAAA
>CATLZI010000186.1 GCA_950063125.1 uncultured Porticoccus sp.
GGGAGATTTTCTTCACCTTGCTGTCGTCCAGCAGGGTTTACATCATCGCTAACGAGCTGGATTGAAGGGTGTCTGTGCCCAAATCCTGATGCACGGTTTTTGCTGCGGGCTTGTCGTCGTATTTTACGGTGTTGGTGCAGCCTTGCAAAACTAGGATAGGGATTATTGCGCAACAGGTTAAAAACGTTTTATTCATTCATTCCCTCTACTTATTCTTTTCGGGATTGGAAAGGCCAAGTTTCTCCTGATTGATATTCAGGGAAATAGCCTTGAGGTAATTGACCCGTGCTTCAAAAAGGTTCCTGACATGATCAGCCCGCATCTTCAGCCCACCGGTGTAGTCGTCTTCAGCGACCTGCCCTTCGACCACCAACAAAGCATCCTTCTCAATTTTATCGCGATGGGCCTTGTAGGCATCAGCGAAGATGGCCACTTCAATGCGCCCACTGCGATCATCCAGTGTAATCACAGCCATATTGTCTCCCCGCCGGGTTTTAATGACCCGCATACCGACCACCAGGCCGGCCACCAGTTGACTCTTCTTGTCTGGTTTAAGATCGGCTATGCGGCTGTGCACAAAATGCTTCAACTCCTCCAGGTATTCATCAACCGGGTGCCCGGTAAGATAGAGACCCAGCGTTTCTTTCTCACTCCGCAGGCGCTCCTTGGCACTGAGCCCCCGCTGCTGTTGAAAGCTCTGATAACCAATTTCCGGGGCACTTTCCTGGGGTGTGTCACCGAATAGATCTGTCATGCCTGAATCTGTATTACGGGAATTTTGCTCAGCCATTTTCACAGCTTCTTCACTGGCTGCCAGCATCACTGCCCGGCGATAGCCGATCTCTCCCGTTGGCCCGATGGCGTCCAGAGCTCCGCATCGGATCAAGGCCTCCAGGGCTCGTTTATTCAGCTTGTGGCCATCAACCCGGGCACAAAAATCAAACAAGTCGCCGAACAAGCCGCTCTCCTCCCGCGCGTCTATAATACTGTTTACTGGCCCCTCACCGAGACCCTTGATGGCACCGAGCCCGTAAATCACTTCATTGTCATCAGAGACAGTAAAGGCAAATCGACCGCGATTGACATCCGGTGGTAACACAACGAGATCCATCGCCCGACATTCATCAATCAAGGTCACCACTTTGTCGGTATTCTGCATATCAGCTGACAACACTGCCGCCATAAATTCTGCCGGATAATGGGCTTTCAGCCACGCCGTCTGATAGGCCAGCAACGCATAAGCGGCGGAGTGAGACTTGTTAAAACCGTAACCGGCAAACTTTTCAACAAGATCAAAAATCCTCACTGCAAGTTCGGGATCTATTCCCTGCTGACGGGCACCCTCTTCAAAAATACTGCGCTGCTTGGCCATTTCTTCGGGCTTTTTCTTACCCATGGCACGGCGCAACATATCAGCACCACCCAGCGTGTATCCAGCCAGCACCTGAGCGATCTGCATGACCTGTTCCTGGTAGACAATCACGCCGTAAGTCGGCCCCAGCACAGGTTTCAGCGACTCATGCTGAAACTTTGCGTCCGGGTAGGCCACCTGGGCGCGGCCGTGCTTGCGATTGATGAAATCATCCACCATACCCGACTGCAGTGGACCGGGCCTGAACAGCGCCACCAACGCGACAACATCCTCAAAACAGTTCGGCTCCACTCGCTTGATCAAATCTTTCATTCCCCGGGATTCAAGCTGAAACACCGCGGTCGTTTCCGCACGCCGCATCAAGCCATAGGTTGCCGCGTCATCCAGCGGAATTGCGTCAATAGCAATGGGGGGTTCACCGACCTTTGCCAGACGTTGATTGACCATTTTGATGGCCCCGTCAATGATGGTCAGTGTTCGCAGCCCGAGAAAGTCAAATTTCACCAGACCTGCTTTCTCTACATCATCCTTATCAAACTGGGTTACCAACCCCTCTCCGTTTTCATCGCAGTACAGGGGCGCGAAATCTGTCAGGGTGGTTGGCGCGATCACGACACCACCGGCATGCTTACCAACGTTACGGGTGACACCTTCGAGCTGAAGTGCCATTTCCCAGATTTCCTGAGCTTCTTCATCACTCTCCAGAAACTCTCGCAGGACCTCCTCCTGGGCAACCGCTTTTTCCAGAGTCATACCGATATCCGGTGGAATCATTTTTGATAGCTTATCTGCCAGGCCATAGGCCTTTCCCTGCACCCGCGCCACATCGCGAACAACCGCTTTGGCCGCCATGGTGCCAAACGTGATGATTTGGGAAACCGCATCCCTGCCATAGCGATCCGCCACATAGGCAATCACCCGGTCACGATTGTCCATACAGAAGTCAATATCAAAATCCGGCATCGATACCCGCTCGGGGTTGAGAAAGCGCTCAAATAGCAGGTCGTATTCGAGCGGATCGAGGTCCGTGATGCCCAGCGCATAGGCCACCAGGGAGCCGGCGCCGGAACCGCGGCCCGGTCCGACAGGAATATCGTTATCTTTGGCCCAGCGGATAAAGTCCATGACAATGAGGAAGTAGCCAGGGAAACCCATCTGAATGATGATATCCAGCTCAAAGCGCAATCGGTCAAGATAGACCTGACGCCGGGCCTGATAATTCGGTGCAGACGGGTCGAGCAGCCTGTCCAGGCGATTATCCAGGCCATCGAAAGAGACTTTCTCGAAAAAACTGTCCTTCGTCATACCCTCTGGAATCGGGTAATCCGGCAGAAAGTGCTCACCCAGTTTTAAATCCAGTGTGCAACGTTTGGCAATCTCAACACTGTTTTCCAGTGCTTCCGGCAAATCGGAAAACAATTCGGCCATCTCTTGCTGCGAACGCAGGTATTGTTGATCACTGTAACGTCGCTCCCGGCGAGGGTCACCGAGTACTCGGCCTTCGCCAATACATACCCGTGCCTCATGGGCTTCAAACTGTTCACTGTCAAGAAAGCGGACATCATTGGTTGCCACCACAGGACAGCGGTACGTTGCAGCAATGGGTAACAACTCATGAATAAAATTTTCCTCATCCGGCCGACCGGTTCTGGTGAGCTCCAAGTAAAATCGATCCGGAAAATCGGCCAGCCAACCCTGCAGCAGCTCTTTGGCATAATCCGACTTACCTGAAAGTATCGCCTGGCCCACATCGCCCAGACGACCTGACAGAACGATCAAGCCCTCACTTGCCTCACTAATCCACTGGCGCTCAACATAGGGAACACCCCGGTGCTGCCCCTCCTGAAAGGCTCGTGAAATAAGCTTGGTCAGATTGCGGTAACCCTGCTGATTCATTACCAGCAATGTGAGACTGGCAGGCAAACCATCGGGAACCGGACTGCTCATCTGCAAATCTGTTCCGCAAATGGGTTTAACTCCGGCGGCCTGTGCTGCCTGATAAAATTTGACCAGCCCGTAGAAGTTGGTGACGTCCGTCAATGCGATTGCGGGCATGCCCAGCTGAACCACCTGTTGCACCAGCGGCTTGATCCTGACCATTCCGTCAACAAGCGAATATTCACTGTGCAGACGGAGGTGCACAAACGATGTTTCCACGGCGGATATTCTCTCCTCACCTTTCATGAGCACTGATTTCAAACTCTAATTGCCTTCAGGAACCAGATTTGCTGGCATTTGGTTTACGCTTGGCGGTTTTGGGAATCCTGACCTTATGGATTACCTTTGTATCTGTCTCATCACACTGCTGAGTCGCTGCACAGCGCAGCTCATCCAGGGACCTCTCCCAGCAATCTTCCATAAACTGGGGGTCGGGCAGAATGTCTCTGTCTGACTGGAAAGAGACACTGATACGACCGTCATAGCTCACGGCGTTAAACATCAGTGTCAGCCCTTCCACCAATGGCGCCAGCGCAGACACATAGACCAGCTTCGCCCCTCGCATATAAAGCGGCCACTGTGGGCCTGGTACATTGGTCATGACACAGTTGCCGATCCCCGCCAGTGTTTTTCTCGACAAATGGCTGTGCGTAGCCATGCCAATACCCAGAGCCAAGGTAAAGGATGGCATGTGGCGAGTAATGTCGGTCATATCTTTTGCTCCCTGAGCTTCCTCAAGAGCAGCGCTGGTAGACGTATCCCACTGAATCGCTTCAAGCCTCTCCAGTGGGTCAACGACCTGCGTATGTAACGGCGGCGTCATCACCGCCATGGTTTGTTTGCCTTTACGGTCTCTTTTATTCTGTCTGACCGGAACTATCGCGCGCAGGGAATGATAGGGCAGCTCGTCCTTGTCCTGCAGATAATGGTGCAACGCGCCCCCACACAACGCCAGCAATACATCATTGACGGTGGCACCATTAACTGCACGCTTTATGGAGCGAATGTCCTCGAGGGAAAAATCCACACCACCGAACACCCGATGAGGACTGACGTGATCCCGATTAAAACGGGTTTCTGGCCTCACAATCGTTTCCCTAGGCTCCATATCCTGTCTCAGGGTTTTAACAAGCAGTTTTTTTCCGAGCGTCGGCAGAATGTTGATCAAGTCAAAACCAGTTTCCAAATTATGTCGGGTATTGTTCACCAGGGTATTGACCAGTAGTGTTCCCAATTTCGGTTTTGGCTGTGGCTTCCATTGCCGCTCTATAATCTCTCTATCCGGTTCCGGTGACTTGTCGTGGAACAAGCCAGCCAAGTCAATGGCTGCCGCACCATCCACAGCACAGTGATGAATTTTGGTATAAATAGCGAACGACCCTTTGGGCATTGAGGGGATATTATCCAGGCCTTCAATAACGTACATTTCCCAGAGAGGCTTGGACATGTCCAGAGGACGGGAGTGCAGTCGGGCAGCGAGGATACAGAATTGCCGCCAATCCCCAGGCTTTGGTAGCGCAAGATGCCGCACATGGAATTCGAGATCAAAATTTTC
>CATLZI010000187.1 GCA_950063125.1 uncultured Porticoccus sp.
CGATGGAAGCGCTGCGCTGCCCTCCGGGCGACTGGCCGGTCACCGATCTTTCGGGCGGTGAGAAGCGCCGCGTGGCGCTCACCCGCCTGCTGATCCAGAAGCCGTCGATCCTGCTCTTGGACGAGCCGACCAACCACCTCGATGCCGAAAGCGTCGCCTGGCTGGAAAAGCATCTGGTCGACTATCAAGGCAATGTCATCCTCGTCACCCACGACCGCTATTTCCTCGACAATGTGGCGGGCTGGATTCTCGAGCTGGACCGCGGGCACGGAATTCCCTACGAGGGAAATTACAGCGCCTGGCTGGAGGCCAAGGAAAAACGGCTGGAGACTGAACAGAAGCAGGAAGATGCCCGCCAGCGCACCATCAAAAATGAACTGGAATGGGTACGACAGAACCCGAAAGGTCGCCACGCCAAGAACAAGGCCCGCCTATCCCGCTTCGAGGAGATGAGTTCCCAGGAGTTCCAGGCACGCAACGAAACCAACGAAATCTACATTCCGCCCGGCCCCCGTCTCGGCGACAAGGTTATTGAACTGGAAAATGTCTGCAAGCGGTTTGGCGATCAGCTGCTGATCGACAACCTGACACTCAGTGTCCCGAAGGGGGCGATTGTCGGCATAGTTGGTGGCAATGGCGCCGGTAAATCCACCCTGTTCCGGATGATTGCAGGCACCGAGCAGCCAGACAGAGGCTCCATTACACTGGGTGATACAGTGAACCTTGCCTTTGTGGAACAGAGCCGGGAAAACTTGGATGACAACAAGACCGTCTGGGAGGCAATTTCCGACGGACAGGATATTCTGCAGATCGGCAACTATCAGGTGCCATCGCGGGCCTATCTTGGCCGCTTCAACTTCAAGGGCAGCGACCAGCAAAAGCGGGTCGGCGAACTGTCCGGCGGGGAGCGCGGTCGCCTGCATCTGGCGGATACCCTGAAACAGGGCGCCAACGTGCTGCTGCTCGATGAGCCTTCAAACGACCTCGACATCGAAACCCTGCGGGCGCTCGAAGAGGCGATTCAGAACTTCCCCGGCTGCGTGCTGGTGATCTCTCACGATCGCTGGTTCCTCGACCGGGTGGCCACCCATATCCTGGCCTACGAAGGGGACAGCGAAGTGGTGTTCTTCGAGGGCGACTACACCGAATACCACGAAGATCTCATCAAGCGCAAAGGCCAGGATGCCCAACCCAGGCGACTGAAATACAAGCGTCTGAAAACCTGATCTCACCCCGTCCGCTTGTCAGCGGGGATTCCTTCCAGCGCTTTAGGGTCACCCGGGGCGCTGGCGTTGTTTTCAGTAGGGTTTTATTGCCCACAGCCGACAAAGCCCCTATTCTAAAACGCTTCACCAATCCGGCTCATTGAGAAACAGGGGAACATCATGGGCGTGTTCAGTTTTATTGTGCTCGGCCTGCTGGTGCTTGGCATCGGCTACGGCATCGTCATCTACAACAATCTGGTAGCCCTGAAGCATCGGGTCGCCCAGGCCTGGTCAAATATCGATGTGCTACTGAAACAGCGCTTCGAGGAATTGCCGAAGTTGGTGGAAACCTGCAAGCAGTACATGCAATACGAGCAAACCACGCTGGAGCAGGTCATCAGCGCCCGCAACCAAGTAGCCACGGCGGCGCAGGATGGCGACATGCAGGCGCTGGGTATTGCCGAAACAGCCCTGCGCAAGGGACTGGGCCAACTGTTTGCCCTCGCGGAAAACTATCCGGAGTTGAAAGCCAATGATTCATTCCGTCATCTGCAGCTGCGGATCTCCGATCTGGAAAACGCTATCGCCGACCGCCGCGAGCTCTACAACGAAGTAGTAAACCAGAACAATATCCGCATCGAACAGTTCCCGGACAGGCTGGTAGCCGGTTTCTTCAAGTTTGGCCCACACGACCTACTGCGATTCAGCGAAGCCCAGATTGCCGATGTGGACATCAAGGGGCTGTTCCATTCGTGATGTGGCGGCCCACTATTCCCCGCAATGCCTTGCTGGTGTGAGGTTAATACCGCGTGGCCAATAACAGCCTGTTTTGTGCCAAATGCGTGGCAAACCTATCCACTGGGGAATTTGCCCTCTGGTTAACACTGGCCGTTGCTATTTCGTTGTTCTGTTTGTGGAAAAGCTATCGCCTGCTGAAACGCGCCCGACTGGTGGAAGACATGCCCACCTCAAAAATTCGCTCCGCCAGTCAGGGTTACATAGAACTGATTGGCGTCGCCACCCTGCAGGGCCATCCGCAACTGGCACCATTGAGCAGCACCCTTTGCCTGTGGTGGCGCTACACGATCGAGAAATATCAGCGTACCGGCAAGTCCAGCCGCTGGAGTACGGTTGATAAGCGCGCCTCGAGCCGACCTTTTTATCTACGGGACACCACCGGTGTTTGCCGGGTAGATCCGGCGGGTGGCGATATCAGCACCCAAAACCGGCAGGTCTGGTATGGCAATACCCGCCGCCCGATTGGCATCCCGAAACCCGCACAACTCAGCAGCGGCTTCTTCAGTCTCAATCGTGCCATTTCATTTGGCAGCCGGTATCGCTACACGGAATATCTGATCATGGAGGGCGATCCGCTTTATACGCTGGGGCATTTCACGACGGATAGTACGGGCCAGAGAACGCTTTCCGCAGACCAGCTGGCCGGCGATATTCTCAGAAACTGGAAGACGGATTTTCCGGCATTGTTGACGAAATTCGATCGCAACGGTGACGGAGAACTTGACCTGAAAGAATGGCAATTGGTTCGGAAAGCCGCCTTGGGGAAAGCGCACGAGCAACAGGCAGCGGCAGCAGGCACACCACCCGATCATTTGTTGAGCCAGCCGGAACACAGTGGCCTGCCCTTTATCGTCAGCAGTTTGGAACAGACCCACCTGAGCAGAGGTTTTCGCCGAGGCGCGCTAGCCTACGCAGTTGGGTTTCTGTTGGCGGGGGCGCTGGCCACCTGGCTGATGACCAGCCGTTTAATCGGTTAACTCAGGCTCTAATAAAATATAGCCAGCCAGATCGTTTCGGTATCGGGATCAGTCCACGCAACACGGTGTTTGCGGTGTGCCGGAATGGCGGCAAAATCGCCCACCTCCATGTCCATTCGATCACCATTGTCGAACTCCAGCACACCTTTCCCCTGAATAATCACCACCAGTTCATTTTCCGGTTGATCATACCAGAAACCCTCCGGGGAACTCTGCCCCCTGGACACAATCCGCTGGATGCGAGTGAAGTCGGTAACAATCACATCTTCAAAAAGCTCACCCAGTGTCAACACAGGAATGTTCGAAAACAGGTTACCGACCATCACCTCGCTGTTGGTAGCCATCAAAGCCTCCCGTCACGTATTAACCGGCGGCGAACCCACCAGCGATAAAGTCTACTCAGGATCGGACGTACCAATGGTAAGCCGATCAACCAACCGATAGGCTTCAACAGCGGAATCCTCGCCATCAGCAACCGGTAGGCATCTATCTCTGAAAAGATATTGCCCTCTCCATCCTGCACATGCAACTCGGTGAGGGCTTTTCGTGGATCAATACCCGCCTCCCGCAATTGTGCTTCCGCAGTCGTAATATCGACCCAACTGACATTATTTCGCTCGCCGGCCAACTTTTCATAGGTGCGGCGATCCCTAACGCAGATGGGGCAGGCACCGTCGTAGAATACCGTGAGTCTCTCCGTGGACGAGCCAGCCCGGTCAACCATCCAC
Source organism: uncultured Porticoccus sp. (assembly GCA_950063125.1). Classification (GTDB taxonomy): domain Bacteria; phylum Pseudomonadota; class Gammaproteobacteria; order Pseudomonadales; family Porticoccaceae; genus Porticoccus. The sequence continues at coordinate 3,709 of CATLZI010000187.1, forward strand.
GGCTACCGATTGACCGGACTCCATGTCCAGGGAACTCATTGATCTGACCCAGGGCTCAACGCCGGGATACTGCCCGGCGATGGCCCGCCAGGCCTCCCGCGCCTTGGCCGGACTCTCAAAAGCGCCCCAGACCAGCAGTTGCCAGTGCTGTTTCTCACTGTAGGACTGAAACTGCTGTACCCCCAGATCACCGAGGCGATGTCGCTCAACAAATAGAGTGATCTGGGCGGGATCCTTGAAAGCCGCCAGTTGCAGGGTGTACGCCGGCTTTTTGGCATCAAGGTACAAGTCACCCCCGATATCGTCCCCCAGCGCATAAACGACCGGTTCTGCGACAGAGGATTGGGGCAGTGGGGCGGATTGAGGCGCTGGGGCAGGCGGCGGCGAGGTCTTTCTTGCCACGACTGAGGGCACCGCCTCGGGGACACGGGGCGGCCGCTCCCTCAGTTTACGCTCTGCCAGTGTCGAAGACGCCGACTCGGGGATCACCGGCATGCTGTCAAGCCCCGGCAACTGGTTTCGCCAGTGCTGATTGGGCGGAGAGACCACCTGCAGGTTGCGCGGCCGGTCCCGCTCGGATGACGGGCTGACGTTCTGTCCATCGGCAACTGTCGCATCGCCTACTGACGCCACTGTTGATGTGGCAACCGCCCGACCGTCCTTGATTTCGCGCATCACACAGGACCAGTCATCACTTTGCCTGGGGCCACCACAGACCCAGCCAATATAGTTACCGCTGTCTTCATTTGTATCTGAGCTGGCACAGCCGGCAATCAGCGCGCCGACCACTATCAGACCAAAGACCCTTCTCTCCATTTCCCAGTAGACCCCAACAACCCGGATCGCTATAGCACCGGGGTTAAATACCCATTTTTCCCAGTGAATCCAGCAGTTGACGCACGACGCCTGCCAGGCGGGGGTGGTCCAGATCAAATTCACCGGCTTTTCGCTCAAGTTGCTCCCGCAGCGATTCATGGTGAGGCTCTTTTTCGAGATCCCCTTGGGCAATGCGTATCATGTCAGACATTAGATGTCCCAGCATATCCCGGTCTTCAGGATCCAGCGTCTTTGCCTTTTCCAGCTCGTT
>CATLZI010000188.1 GCA_950063125.1 uncultured Porticoccus sp.
CATCATCATCGCCATGGGCGCAGTGGTGTATGCGGAATTACGCCGAGTCGGTGCCCGCCGCAATCTGGCCCTGGCTGCCACCGCCATGAGCGGTAGCCTGGGTGTGGTGCTGCGCCCCTGTCTGCTGGTGCTCCTGATTGCCATGCTTAATAAAGAAGTCACCACCGACATGATGTACGGCTGGGGCGTAAAGGTGTTTATGCTCACCTCGTTCCTGTTCTTCCTGGTGTCGCTGGTTGCAAAACAGGGGCCCATGAAAATTGCCCCGATTTCGGAAGCCCTGTCCCCCAGTCTGCGTGCATTCCAGCCGCTGGTTCCTTACGTTTTGATTTTTGTGGTTACCGCAGCCGCCTACGCCTTCCTGCTGGATGCCCACCTGGACGAACACACCGCGCCGGTGGTTCTGCCCATGATCATCCTGCTGTTGCTGGTATACGAATTTGTCGTCAAAAACACCAAAAAACTGCTGCCCTGGCTGCTCTTGTTAGTGATACCCACTGCGACCTTTATGTACCAGCAGGATGGACTGATGACGGCCGCGATCCTGCCCCTGCTGCTTCTGCTGGTCCTGGTGCTGGAATCCAAGGTCAAACATTCACCGGATGAAGACAAACATGAAACCTATGAAGGTGAAGAGCGTGCCACCTCACTGGAAAACTCCGTACGTCGCGCCACGACTGATACCACGGTCCATATCGGTGCCTTGCTTTCCATTATGGCGTTAAGCCTGACCGTAGGTGGTGTAATCGAAGATTCCGGTATTTTCGAAGAAGTCGCCGCACAGAGTGATTTCTTCGGCAATATCTGGACGGCCATGATTGCCCTGGTCATTGTCCTGGTCATCATCGGGATGATTATGGATCCCTTTGGCGCCATCGTACTGGTATCCGGCACTGTGGCTCAGGCGGCCTACAGCCAGGGTATCGATCCCCTGCATTTCTGGATGATCACCCTGGTGGCCTTTGAGCTGGGTTACCTCAGCCCGCCGGTGGCCGTGAACCACCTGTTGACGCGGCAAGTGGTGGGCGAAGAGGAAATAGAGAAAGCCAAAGAGGATACCCGCGGCAAGAGTTTCTGGATTCGCCACGAACGCTATGTGCTGCCGCTAACCGTGATGGGTATAGCCCTGGTGCTGGTGGCATTCGGCCCCCTGGTGTACCAACAGTATTTCTGACAACTGATATGGGGGCAACGCGAAACGCGTCCTGCCCTATACTGAGAAGGCGACCCCGGTCGCCTTCTTTTGTTTCAACTGTCCGCTTAATTTTCCAACCCACTATCCGGAGCGAAGTAGATGACTAACCTGGTAGATGAATTGATCAACCTGTTGGACCTGGAAAGCATTGAGCTGAACCTGTTCAGAGGCGTAAGCCGGGATGTGGTCGGCCGCAATGTGTTTGGAGGTCAGGTGATCAGCCAGTCCCTGGTGGCAGCCTATCGAACCCTTGAGGAACAACGTCAGTGTCATTCGCTGCACGCCTATTTCCTGCGCCCCGGCGACATGAACGCGCCCATTGTGTTTGAAGTGGACCGCATTCGAGACGGTGGCAGTTTTACCACCCGGATAATTATGAAACTAAACCTTATCGATTTTGATTGACCATGAAAGAAGCTTGATTGCCTAACTATTATACCGACAGGTTAGGATCTTTTTTTGCAGACGTATCGAGCTAATCTGGCCACAGATCTGAGAAAACTCGACTAATATCATCCAGCATGACTGGTTTCACAAGAAACTCATGCACACCGATGGACTTGAATTGATCCCTGATATCCTGCATTACGTGCGCGGTAAGCGCCACAATCTGTGGAGTTCCACCTGACCTGCCTCCCTGCCTGAGAATTAGTTTGCTGGCCCTTAAACCATCCATAACGGGCATTTCGCAATCCATAAAAATGACATGAAAATGATTCTCTGTTGCCATGTTAACTGCGATTTTTCCATTCCTTGCAATGGCGGGATCAATGCCAAATTTACTCAACATACCTTTGATAACCATTTGATTGACCGGATTGTCTTCCGCCACGAGAACCTGTAGATGACTAAGATCTGGATATTTACGTTCAGCTTCGCTCTGCATCTCAGCTGCACTGCTCTCTGAGAAACTCTTCAGCAGTGCAGCGACATCAAGCACGGATACTGGTTTTTGAGTAGACAGGAAACGACCGGCAATAAGCGATCTCTGATTGGCCAAACTCGCATTAATTCCGGTCAGGTAAACAAACTCAACTACGGGATTGCTGCTTGCAAAATCGGATACCAAATCGGGGTTCAACTCACCGGATTCCATCTGTTTCTGGTCGACAAACACTAATAATGGTTTTGCCCTAAGCTGACTATTTTGCTCCACGTCGAGCGCAAAGCTTGAAAATTTCGGATAGACGGAGCATGAAAAGCCATACCTCGAGGCGGCCTCCTCGAACAATTGTAAGAGTAATGGCTGAGTACTGATCAGGAATGTCGATCTAACCAAGAATCTATCGTCACCCCGTAAACGATCCGCCTTGCTGATATTGGCACCATCAGATTCAGTGTATTGAATGAAAAAATAAAATGTAGATCCTTTTTCGGCTTCGCTTCTGACACCAATTTCACCACCCATGAGATGAGTTAACTGTTTGCAAATACTCAACCCAAGACCGGTTCCTCCAAACTTTCGAGTGGTAGAAGAGTCAGCCTGCTGGAAAGCAGTAAACAGCTTACTTTGATGTTCGGGGCTGATACCTGGCCCGGTATCAACTACTTCAAATAAAATTTGATCTTGATGCTGAGTTTTTTTTACCTGGAGTTTTACATAACCATCCTGAGTAAACTTAGTCGCATTGCTCAGCAAGTTATTAATAATCTGTCGGAGTCGTGTTGGATCACCTATGATTCTTTTCGGCAAGGCAGGGTCGGTGAAAACGGCCAATTCAATTGACTTCTTTTCTGCGTTAACACTGTGTAACGACGTGCATTCATGAACCAGTTTTTCGAGATCAAAAGTAATTAGCTCAAGCTCCATGTGACCGGCAGCAATTTTGGAATAGTCTAGTATGTCATTGATAATGGATAACAGAGCCTGTCCTGAATTGTTGATTATTTCCAGATACTTACTTTGAATGGCACTCAAAGGTGTTGTCCTCAACAACTCAGTCATGCCAATAACTCCGTTCATCGGGGTCCGTATTTCATGGCTCATGGTAGCTAGGAATTGGCTTTTAGACTTGCTTTCCGCTTCCGCATCCATGGCCTTCTGTAAAGCAGCCATTTCTTTCTCATAAGATTCTTCCATCAACAAATGTGTACGCTTCTGCTCACGGTTGATTTCCTCAGCCTGTTCCAGCATTCTCTGTTGAGCCTTCATTTTGTCCTGGCGTTCCCGATTGATGCTTTCAGCCAAAGCAAAGGACAGCAGAATCATTTCTATAATTGATCCCACTTGGGTTGAATATGCAGTAAACGAGCTACGCGGTAACAGTCCTACGTAGTTCATTACAGTTATTAATCCTGCCAGAAGCAATACTGTCCAGGCGAGGCAGAAGTAACGAGCTTGAGCAAAGCCTTTGAACCAGGCCCAGTACCCACTAATTAGAGCTAAAATGCAAACGTAGCAAACCAGCAAACAAACAAGCACCGCCGCAACATGAATGCTGACTGCATAAGGTATAAAGAAAGTCGTCACCATAAGAAGTATTGACGCGTAGACTGCCCAGTTACAGAGCTTATAAAGCCTAGGACTGTGGGAACGGTGATCCAGAAAATGCATTTGAAAAAGCACTATCCCAAACATCATTAACCCGACGAAGAAAGCTCTGCAGACGGAGTTCCACCAGACACTGTCTGGCCACAGATACTGGAACGATAAACCCTCTATGGAAGCCTGAAAAAATGCAAATGCAATTACATAACATACATACCAAAGATAGGCCTGAATGCGAACCGCGAAGAATATAATCAAGTTATAGGCGGCCATTACCATCAATACCCCAAAGTACATTCCATACCAGGCATGCTGGCCTATCTCAGCCTTGTAATAGGCCTCGGGTTTCCAAATCTTAAGCGGAAATTGCATAGCGCTGTCAGTTTTTATACTAAAAAAGTATGTAATTTCCTGATTTGGTGTCAACTTCAAGGGGATAATAAAGGTTCGTTTATCCATAAGGCGACTCCCGAAGGGCTTCAGGTCCCCCAATGATAAAACATGAGAGGTAGCAGCCAGACTCGATTTGTAGACCTCTACACTGTCGAGCAGCGGATAGGTAATTTCGAGCATAACAGGTAGTTCAGAGTGGGTATGGTTGGTTATTGCAACACGGAAGACATAACAATCAGAAGTCAAACCAAAGCTATTAGAATGCCCTTCCATCGTCAACCATTCTGAATCGTCTATTGCAGAATGGGAAGTGCAATCTGGTGGTAAAGTTATATAGTGAACTTCATAGGAGAGCTGCGCAGCACTATAGTTTTCCACAGCGCTAGCTACACTCCACGGCGAGAACAATAATACTATGACAAACATTCTAGATAAGCGGGCTAGAAGTATTGCCAATGAGCAAACGTTAGGAACGACTCGAGTCTTCAGTCACATCAACTCTCTTTGAATTAGATATTATCTTAGTGTAGGCCAGATTCTTTATCGTATCACGCCGATAAAAGTGAGCTGCCAATGAACCAAGCTATTAAATTAGTATAGACCGCAACCATCCGCACGCACAGGCCCAGCAGATTCATAGCCGTAAAAGCCACCCCTCGCTTATCTTTAAGAA
>CATLZI010000189.1 GCA_950063125.1 uncultured Porticoccus sp.
GGTTTGTTGCCGTCACACTAGAAGCTGAAGCACATGCCCAGTCTATAGAGCCTACCACTCCAGTCGTCATCAGCGCCCCCTGAATATTCGGGGTGAAGACCAGAGTTGTACTACTCGCCTCCGTCGGCAACCCGGCATTGGCATCGCTTTCAAGCGTGACCGTAATCGCACCGTTACCCGGATCAACAACAATATCACTAACATACTTACTGGACCGCTCAGCTTGAGGGCGCGCATTGTATTCATTGATCGCAACCGTGACACCCGCAAGCCCATTAGTCTGAAAAGCCTCACTAATCAGCGTTTTGGGCGGCATTGCTGCGATTACTGCTTCTGCAACTTTTGAGCGAACGGTATAGTCCTGATAAGCAGGTAACGCTACCGCTGCCAGAATGCCGATAATCGCCACAACGATCATCAACTCTATAAGCGTAAACCCCCGGCTTTTTCCCTTATTCTTCATGTTTTGCCCCATTATAGCGTCGCGAAACTCACCCCCCCGGCAAGTCTCACAAAAGGCAATGCATGGAACGCGCCAACTTGCCAGAAACCTTCACCAGTCAAAAAAGCCACCCCATGCCTTTCGCAGGCCTAGCAGCAAAATACCGCTTCGTTGGCAGAAACTCTGAATTAACCAAACCGTCATGAATTGACAATTTTCGTCTTCTTCAAAAAACATGCCCCAAAAAATACTCGACCCCAAAAAAAGAAAACCCGCACAAGGCGGGTTTTCTTTTTCAATGGGGGCTCCCCATTTACTCAACGATAGAGCTTAACGGCATTCGCCCGGAGCGTATTTCGCCAGCAGAGTACCGTTAGCGGCAACAGTCAGACCACGAGCTGTAGCGGTAGTGGATGTGGCAGAAGCACACGCCCAATCGATAGCGCCAACCGCACCAGCAGCAACCAGTGCACCCTGAACATTAGGGGTAAACACCAGGGTGCCGTTGCTGGCATCAGCCGGGAGACCCGCATTTGCGTCGCTTTCCAGTGTTACGGTAATCGCACCAGTTGCAGCATCAATAGCGATATCATTGACATATTTGCTGGATTTTTCAGCCTGAGGACGGGCATTGTATTCGTTGGCGGCAGCAGTAATACCAGCCAAGCCATTTGTCTGGAACGCTTCACTGATCAGGCTCTTCGGAGAAGAAGCGGCGATTACCGCCTCAGACACCTTGGAACGCACGGTGTAATCCTGATACGCAGGCAGCGCCACAGCAGCCAGAATACCGATGATGGCAACAACGATCATCAGTTCGATAAGGGTGAAACCCTGTTGCATTTGCTTCTTCATGTCATTCTCTCCAACTTAAAATTGGCAAATCTTGTTGTTGAGCCCACCCCTGGCGAGCCTCTGTCCTGACTAATGCACAGAGCGGGCCAACTTGTGAAAGACATGAGCCAAAAGCATGAGAGGACCTGCAAACCGGCGCTTGCATTGAAACCGCGATCCGCAGCGCCCATGCTGGAGAGCCTGAAGCCCTTACCAGGAGCGTCAGTTGGTGACGTTCTGCGTCGCATGCAGCCAGCAATATGTCGATGATTGTCATTTTTTGCGCGAAAAAGGATTCTTCCCAATAGATGACAGCGACGGAACTGGCCAAAAGAACAGTGTTAAATTATTGAATTATCAGCACATTGAAAATCGCGTCGCGAGAGCTCGGATGCACCTTAGGAAATAGCGACAAGACTCTGATTTTGCGACATCTGGTCTTCCCTGAACCCCCCACAACCGGTATGTTACGAAAAAAGTGTTGGGCTAACCCACCATACTAAGGATAAACAAGCAGGTTGCCATGACTGACCAGCCCCTTTCTTTCAGCGGTTTACCAAAACGCCTTGTCCGGCAGGAATTACTGACCGCAGAAGACATGCAAAAGGTGCAACAGAAAGCTCGGGAAGAGCGAGTAAGCCTGGTGCATCAGTTAGTAAGCTCTGGCCGACTGACTGCAATGGTTGTGGCCAATGCCGTTGCGGAGGAATTTGGCGATCCCATTCTGGATTTGAACGCCTTTCAGCGTGACAGCCTGATAAAGGAGTTGGTCGACCCCAAACTCATTACCAAACACCATGTGCTTCCCCTGTTCCGGAGAGGAAGCCGGCTTTTTGTGGCTGTCGCCGACCCCACAAACCTTCCCGCACTCGAGGAAATTCGTTTCAACACCGGCCTGAATGTCGAAACCATTATTGTTGAGCAGGACAAACTGACTCACTGGATCGACCACCTGGAGTCTGAGGCGGACGACAGCGCTTTTGATGGCCTGGATGATGACCTTGATGATCTGAACGTCAGTTCCGCCGAAGAAAAGACCTCTGACGAAACCAAATCCGGGGCAGATGACGCCCCCATCGTTCGCTTCGTCAACAAGCTACTGCTGGATGCCATTAAAGGTGGGGCTTCTGACTTGCATTTTGAGCCCTATGAAAAGTCCTATCGGGTAAGGTTTCGCCAGGATGGCATCCTGAAAACCGTGTCCAAACCGCCAATCAACATCGCCAGCAAGCTCTCTGCCCGCCTGAAGGTTATGTCCCGGCTGGATATCTCCGAACGACGGGTCCCCCAGGATGGCAGGATCAAGCTCAAAATCTCCAAAACCCGAGCCATCGATTTCCGTGTTAATACCTGTCCCACCCTGTTCGGCGAAAAGATTGTACTGCGGATACTGGATCCCGAATCCGCCAAGATGGGTATTGATGCTCTGGGTTATGAGGAAGACCAGAAAAAACTGTATATGGATGCGCTCCAGAAACCCCAAGGCATGATCCTGGTAACAGGTCCAACCGGGTCAGGGAAAACCGTGTCACTTTATACAGGTGTTAACATTCTCAATACCCCGGAGAGAAACATCTCCACGGCTGAGGATCCCGTTGAAATCAACCTGGAAGGTATCAATCAGGTCAATGTTAACCCCAAACAGGGGATGGATTTCGCGGCGGCCCTGCGCGCATTTCTGAGGCAGGACCCCGATGTGATTCTGGTAGGGGAAATCCGCGACCTGGAAACTGCCAACATCGCCATCAAGGCAGCCCAGACTGGCCACCTTGTACTCTCTACTCTGCACACCAATAGTGCCCCGGAGACGTTAACGCGATTGCGCAACATGGGGGTTCCCTCTTTCAATATTGCTACTTCGGTCGTATTGATCATTGCCCAGCGTCTGGCTCGCAGACTATGCGAACACTGCAAAACCGAAGTGGAAATACCAGAACAATCTCTTCGTGAGATGGGGTTCACAGAAGAGGACATCGCTTCCGAATTTACTGTGTACGGCCCTCAGGGTTGCGAAAAATGCAACAACGGCTACAAGGGCCGTGTGGGGATTTATGAGGTAGTGAAAATCACTGATGGGATTGCCCGCATCATCATGGAAGAGGGCAATTCAATTCAGATTGGCGATCAGTGCCGCAAGGAAGGCTTCAATGATCTTCACCGCTCTGGCTTGGTAAAAGCCATGCAAGGCGTTACCAGTCTGGAAGAAGTTAACCGAGTAACCAGCGGACACTAAATTATGGCAAAAAAAGTCTCTGAACAAAAAAGTGCCACCTTCGTGTACGAAGGCGTTGATCGCCAAGGGAAAAAGGTCAAGGGGGAAACCACAGGCAAAGCACCTGCATTGGTTCGTGCCGAGCTAAGAAAGCAAGGCATCAATGCCAAAAAAGTTGCCAAAAAACACGAGATCAATATTGGCGGCAAGAAAAAGATCAAGCCAATGGATATCGCCATTTTCACTCGACAGATGGCGACCATGATGAAAGCAGGCGTGCCTCTGGTTCAGGCTTTCGAAATCGTCGCAGACGGCCTGGACAACCCTTCCATGAAGGATGTGGTTTTGAAACTCAAAGTGGAAGTGGAAGGCGGTAACAATTTTGCCGGAGCACTCAGCAAACACCCCTTATTGTTTGACGATCTTTACTGCAGCCTGGTGGATGCTGGCGAGCAGTCCGGTGCACTTGAGACCATGCTGGACAGGGTGGCTCTTTACAAAGAGAAAAGCGAAGCTCTCAAGCAGAAAATCAAAAAGGCCATGAAATATCCCATGACAGTAGTTGCCGTGGCCATCATTGTAACTGCCATCCTATTGATAAAAGTGGTACCGACATTTAAAGACTTGTTTGCCAGTTTCGGCGCCGAACTTCCTGCTTTCACTCAATTTGTTATCAACCTTTCAGAAAGCTTACAGGCCAACTTTGTTATTATTCTTGTCTCTATCATTGTCATAGGTGTCGCTTTTGCAGAAACCCGAAAACGGTCCCAAAAATTTCGCAACGCCCTAGATAGAGCATTATTAAAAATGCCCATTGTTGGCGACATCACTTTTAAAGCCACTGTTGCACGCTATGCCAGAACTCTGGCGACCACATTTGCCGCTGGTGTCCCACTGATTGAGGCCCTCGATGCCTGCGCCGGTGCTACTGGCAATGTTGTTTACCGAAACGCTGTCTTACAGGTTAAAGAGGACGTCTCAACTGGCCAACAGTTACAATTCGCCATGCGGTCAACGGGTGTATTCCCCGCAATGGCATTGCAGATGACAGCCATTGGCGAAGAGTCCGGTGCTCTGGACGCCATGCTTGAGAAGGTGGCCATTTACTACGAAGATGAAGTTGATGCTGCGGTCGATGGTCTCACCAGCATGATGGAGCCACTGATCATGTCGGTCCTGGGCGTACTTATTGGCGGGCTCATCGTCGCCATGTATCTGCCTATCTTTCAACTGGGTCAAGTTATC
>CATLZI010000190.1 GCA_950063125.1 uncultured Porticoccus sp.
GTGGCACTGGAGGAATTGCACCTGGACGAACAGAAATTACCCTGGGGGCTGTGTCTGTTCGATGCCAACTGGCATCAGGGGGTGGTGGGCCTGCTGGCCTCGCGCATCAAGGACAGGGTGCATCGTCCGGTCATCGTCTTTGCCGATGCCGACAACGGTGAATACAAAGGGTCTGCGCGTTCCATCAAGGGCCTGCATATCCGTGACGTGCTGGACGCAGTCGCCAGCCGCCACCCGGGCCTGATCAGTAAATTCGGTGGTCACGCCATGGCGGCGGGATTGAGCCTCCCAAAAGATCACTACCCGACATTTGTCGATGCCTTTGATGCAGAGGTCCGCCGACTGCTCACCCCGGCGGATCTGGAAGCGGAAATTCTCACCGACGGCGTGCTCAACTCCGATCAGCTCAGTATCGATACCGCCCAGCTGCTGCGGGAGGCCGGCCCCTGGGGACAGCACTTTCCCGAACCGCTGTTCGAGGGCGAATTTCATGTCGTGCAACAGCGCATCGTCGGTGAAAAACACCTCAAACTGGTACTGGCAACCGACGCGTCAAGAAGTCAGCTCATCGACGCCATCGCGTTCAATGTGGATACCGATAGATGGCCCGACCCGGCAGCCGACCAGGTCCGGCTGATTTATAAACTGGACATCAATCTGTGGCGGGGCAGGGAGTCCATGCAGTTGCTGGTGGAGTACCTCGCTTAAAACTGGCAGGTTGCACTTTGTGCTCAAAGACCATTAAATCGGGACGGAATATTTCAGGGATGAGTACACATGGACAAGTTCGACCGCATTCAGCACCTCCACCGAATTTTTAAAAACCGCCGCTTGCCGGTTCCCGTTCGGGTGCTGGCGGAAGAACTGGAGTGTACCGAGCGCAATGTCAAACGCCTGCTTGAAAACATGCAGCTGGTGGATGCTCCGTTGGTATATGATGAGTCCGGTCGCGGCTGGCGCTACGAAAAAAATGAGGGCGATCTCTTCGAACTGCCCGGCCTGTGGCTGACCGGTGATGAGCTGCAATCCCTCAGCCTGCTGCTCAGCCTGCTGGAGCAATTGGGCAACGGTATCCTCAACGACGAAATCGTCGTGATCGAAAAAGAGGTCACCAAATTGCTCAATGCGCGGGGTATCGACCCCAGCGCCTTCGCCGATCAGCTCCGCATACTGCCCATGGCCCAGCGCCAGCTTCAGGGCAAAGTCTTCCACCGGGTTACCGAAGCACTGTTGCTCAAAAAACAGCTGCATATCTACTACAGCGACTATCAAGGTATCAATTCCGACCGCTATATCAGTCCCCAGCACCTCGTCTACTACCGGGAAAACTGGTACCTAGACGCCTTCTGCCACCTGCGCAATAGCCTGCGCACCTTCTCTGTGGCGCGCATTATCCGTGCCGACATCCTCAAGCCCGACCGCAAACTGGTGGATCGGGAAACCCTGCAAAACCACTTCTCCACCAGCTTTGGAATCTTCGCCGGAAAGCCGCGCCATCAGGCGAGGTTGCGTTTCCTCCCCGCGGTTGCCCGGGAAATTGCCAGCCAGCAATGGCACCCGAACCAGCAGGGCGAATGGGACGGGCGGGACTACCTGCTGACCCTTCCCTATGCCAACGACAAGGAACTGGTGCAGGACATCCTACGCCATCTGCCCCATGTTGCGGTAGAAGCCCCAGCCGAGTTGCGGCAGGCAGTGCATCGCCGGTTGCGGCAGGCGATGGTGATGTACGAAGAAACAGAAGGCGAGTAATAGTGAGTGCTGTATATATCGCCAGGACGCGTTTTGTCACCACAAGGCGATATAGTCACAAACAGTGGTAAGTAGATGTCAGGGAGGCATGTGGCATGACCATCGCTAGAGAAGCGGCGAACAATCTCAGGCCGGTTACCGGCATGGCCTGTTTGTCGGCCGTGCCGGGAACGCTGTATCTCGCCATAGCGGATAAAAGCCTGTTGGTATTGTTGGCCTTCCCGCTATTTTTTGGCGCCACTTTCGTATTTTGCCTGGTATTTTTTTTGTTGTCTTACGGCGTGCGGAAGGTTCTCTCATCGATATGGATGTTAATAGAGTCCCTAATGGAAAGGGCTGAGACGGGATGAAAAGCGGAGCCGTTGGCTTAGTGGCAAAAACCGGAAGGTACGGTGGCACTTACGCCCATAAAAATCTCGCTTTTGAATTTTGCGTGTTGAGGGAGAATGGTGATGAGTAGTCAATATGTTGCACATATCCGAGAAAAAGATGGCCCCCTGATTGACCATTTACGCGAGATCGGTAACTTGGCTGGGAAGTTTGCTGGGGAAATAGGTCTGCGTGATATTGCCCAATTACTCGGACTTTTACATGACATTGGCGAATTTCGATCAAAACTAATTCAAAGCTACAGGTTACTGAATAGGCCATGAAGTTTTACGCTCACTCAACCGAACAGCAAAATAAATCAGATTGGCAGGGGTTGTCAGAGCACCTCACATCTGTGGGCGATCTAGCTGAGGAATTTGCTGCCCATTTTGGCGCGCAAAAAATGGCTCGTACGGCCGGCTTACTACATGACTTAGGGAAATACACCCAAGAATTTCAGAAACGCTTGGAGGGTGGTCCGCGTGTAGATCACTCTGCCTGGGGGGCGCGAGTTGTGTTGGAGCGTTACGAGCAATTAGGGCAGCTGCTGGCCTATACCATTGCCGGGCACCATGCTGGACTTGCTGATGGCAGAGTCGCTGATGATCAAAAGCGTACTAGTCTGGCGGACAGACTGGCAGCCGGGCTGCCAGAATTGTTGAATGATTGGGAAAAGGAAATCGCTCTGCCGTCTTCCAAAGAGCTTAACCTGCCGGAGGGGTTCAAGCCTCGTCCGGATCGAGGGATGTTTCAGCTCTCCCTGCTGGTACGAATGATTTTTTCTTGTCTGGTAGATGCTGATTTCATCGACACCGATGAATTTTATCGCCAGATTGAAGGTAAAGCGCCGCGCAGGGGGGTAATCCACCCTGCAATGGAACAATTACGCGAATGCCTGGATCAATACCTTGCAAAGTTCAGGGCAAATTCTGATGTTAATCGTCTGCGTGCAGAAATTCTTGCGCATGTCCGTAGTCGGGCTACTCATGATCCCGGATTGTTTTCCCTGACAGTTCCCACAGGTGGGGGGAAGACACTGGCCTCCCTCGCTTTTGCCCTTGATCATGCCATTGAGCATGATCTGCAACGTGTTATCTATGTCATTCCTTTTACCAGCATTGTCGAGCAGAACGCGCAGGTATTTCGTGAAGCCTTTGGTGACCTGGGTGAGGCCGCAGTACTGGAACATCACAGTGCCTTTTTTGATGATCCGGACAAGGCGCCGGAATCTAAAGAAAAACGAAAGCTGGCTATGGAAAACTGGGATGCGCCGATTGTTGTGACGACGGCAGTACAGTTCTTCGAGAGCCTGTTTGCTGATCGGCCTTCACATTGCCGAAAACTACACAATATTGCAGGGAGTGTCGTAATTCTTGATGAAGCTCAAACATTGCCGATCAAGCTCTTGCGGCCATGTGTCACGCTGCTGGACGAACTGGCCTTGAATTACAAAACAAGCATCGTGCTATGTACGGCAACCCAGCCCGCGTTGAGAGAAGATCAAGGTTTTTCCAACGGTTTGAAGAATGTCCATGAGCTTGCGCCTAACCCTCCCGTACTTTATGAGAAGTTGCGCCGGGTGAATGTGCGTCATATCGGATCTCTTTCTGATGATGATCTTGCAAATCAACTCCGCCAACGGGACCAGGTGCTCTGCATTGTTAATAATCGTCGTCATGCCCGCGCGCTTTATGAAACCATTGCGGATCATCCGGGGGCCCATCATCTGACGACGCTGATGTATGCCAAACATCGTCGTACGGTACTGGAGCAGGTAAGGATCGAGTTAAAAGAAGAAAAGCCATGTAGGTTGGTTTCCACTTCACTGATCGAAGCAGGCGTGGATATCGACTTCCCGACTGTGCTGCGAGCTGAAGCGGGTCTCGATTCCATTGCTCAGGCAGCAGGTCGTTGCAACCGCGAGGGTCGACGTTCGCGTGAAGCCAGCGAGACGCTTGTCTTTGCTACCAATAACTCGGATTGGGCGCCACCGACGGAGTTGACACAGTTTGCACAGGTGTTTCGCAGTATTGAGCGTCGCCATGAGGATGACCTGTTAGCGCTGGATGCGGTGCATGATTATTTTCGTGAACTGTATTGGCAGAAAGGAGATGCGGAGCTGGACGCAAAAGGACTACTGGAATTGCTCAGACAAAGCTCACCGGAAAGCTTGCCTTTGGAAAGTCTGGCAAGAAACTTTCAGTTTATAGAAACCTCTATGCGGCCAATCATTGTGCCCTTTGTTCCTGGCACAGATCGACTAATTCCGGCAGTTGCTGAAGCGCTGGATAAACTGGAGTATGCCCCTGGCCTGGCCCGGTTACTGCAACCCTATTTGGTGCAGGTGCCCCAGAATGCATTTAAGGCCTTGCAGAAGTTCGGGGCCATTCATCCGGTTGCAGAAGAGCGTTATGGGGAGCAGTTTATGCGGTTGGTCAATCCAGATTTGTATGACGAGAAATTTGGGCTGCACTG
This sequence comes from uncultured Porticoccus sp., assembly GCA_950063125.1. GTDB lineage: Bacteria > Pseudomonadota > Gammaproteobacteria > Pseudomonadales > Porticoccaceae > Porticoccus. The sequence goes on from CATLZI010000190.1 coordinate 4,597, forward strand.
GGATGATCCCGCTTTCATAAAAGCCGAAAGATTGGTTGTATAAGAACGAACTGCAAGCTAGCTAATAAGGAGAGAGCATCATGAGTTATGGAGTAAAACTCCTTGT
>CATLZI010000191.1 GCA_950063125.1 uncultured Porticoccus sp.
GTCCGCCGAGGTCGATATCAGCCCTGACCGCCCCGAATTCCATATCGAGGTCCATACTTACATCGCGTGACAACTCCAACTCCATGTTCCCCGCCCTCTGGTTCTTGCCGATCCGGATGCGTCGCCCACGGCTCTCGGTGCCGATCCGGATGCTGGAGCTACCGTAATCCGCGACAGGCTCGAAGCGATCTTCGTCATACTCCAGCTGCATCCAGTAGAGCGTTCCTTCCTCGGCCGCGCTCACCGAAAAGCGTCCGCTGCTATAGCGGACATCGACGTCTACGCTCTGCTCGTTCTCGAGCTGCCTAGACATCGTGACCGTTCGCCAATTCTGTCCCAAGGCTTCGCCAGCACTGCAGACGGCGACAAGGACAGCTGCGAGCAGGTTCGCGCACGGCCTATGCATTGGACGAATCTCCTGTTTCCGTTCCTGAACCGGATTCATCATCGGTCGCAGTGGAGGCAGTACGGTTCCTGCAAATATTCCCGATGGTCGCGACGACGACATTGTGGCCCGCCAGATCCGTGAGGCAGCCATGAAAGAACAGGACCCGGTGTTGAGAGAAAAGCTCTGGGATGAATACCGCAAATATAAAGAGGGGCGATAACAGGTTGGCCAGCTGGAAGTGTCTATTACAACGGGTCTTCATTCTGTCTGCGCTGCTGTTATTGGCGGCCTGCAGCACCAATCGCGTCACCAGTACGGTTGTGACCCCGCTGGAGCAGCAGACTGCGCCAGTGGTTGAATCACAGTTACTCGACCTGGCGGTGCTGCCTTTCGACCCCGGACTGGAAAATATCGAATCAGACGATACCAGCGTCTCGCCAACCGTACGCACAGCCGAAGCACAGTACCTGCCAAACCAGCTGGCTGCGACCATTCAGAAAACCGGCGCCTGGGGCGCAGTGCGATTGGTACCCGGCAGGGAAACGGTCGCAGAGGTCTATGTGGCCGGGAAAATCGTCGCCTCCAACGGCGAAACACTGGCACTGGATATCACCGTCACCGATTCCAGCAACCGCCACTGGTACACCAAGTCCTACACCGAAACGGTGGGCAACTATGCCTACAACCGGCAAAATCAGTTACAGCGGGACCCTTTTCAGGGCCTCTATAACCGGATTGCCAACGACCTGCTGGAATACCGCCAGCAGATGAGTTCAGCGAATGTCAAAAAGCTGCGCACCATAGCGGAACTGCGTTTTGCGCGGGACTTTTCCCCGGAGGCGTTCAGCGACCATATCAGGGAGACACCGGGTGGCCAGCTGGAAATCAGCCGTTTGCCGGCAGAGAATGATCCTATCCTGCAACGCATCCGGCAGATTCGTCAGCGAGACTACCTTTTCATCGATACTATGCAGGAACATTACGATGCATTTACCCGCCGTATGGACAGTCCCTATCAGGAATGGCGAGCCGCCAGTTATGGTGAGCTCGTGGCGCTCAGAGAACTGAAACGCCAATCCCGCAATCGCACTATTGGCGGGGTAGCCGCGATTATCGGCGGTATTCTGGCCTCCGGCAGCAACAGCGGTTCCGGACGCGCTGCCGGGGCAGTGGCTATCGGTAGCGGAGCCCTGCTGGTAAAAAGCGGTCTGTCAAAAAGGGCCGAACTGCAGATTCATGAGGACACCCTCGCCGAGCTCGCCCAATCGCTTGAAGCCGAAATAGAACCCAGGGTCATTGAGCTGGAAGATCGCACAATTACCCTGACCGGCAATGCTGCCGCCCAATATGCACAGTGGAAAACCCTGCTGCGGGAGATTTATCAGGCCGAACGCGGTGGAATTTAAGCCCCATGAGCGGAAGTAACGACCAGGACCCGATCAGGCCGAGCGACATAGCATTTACTCCCGTCACCGCCGACGACAACGGCAAAGCGGAGAACCTGCCCTGGCAACAGCGACGCGCCAGCTGGGTGGCGCTGGCCATCTGTGTGCTGCTGGCATTGGTAGTGATCTTTGTACTTCCGGCACTGGTTCAACCGCCGGACACCCCCCCTGTGCCAATTGCATCTGACCGCACCGCCGCCCCAACGGCGGAATCACCGTTCCGCGATGCGCAGTTAGCCACAGCGAGGCGTGCGGCACAGGATGTACTGAGCAAGATCCTGGAAAAGCAGGCCTTTCTCGAGAGCAAAAATGTAGAACTCTGGGACAGGGAAGCCTTTGACAGGGCGCTTGCGGTTGCAGCAACCGGCGATACCCACTATCGCCAGCGCGCCTTCGATCAGGCACAGGGCGCCTACCAGTCAGCCCTGGATCAGCTCACCGCACTGGAAACGGCGATCCCTCAGCGGGTCAGCGACGCACTGGCGGCGGGACAAACCGCGCTCAACAACGGTGATGCCGAGGAAGCAATCCAACAGTTTGAACAGGTGCAGGCCATTGCGCCGGATAATGCCGAGGCGGCCCGCGGCCTGGCCAGAGCTGAGGTGCTGGACCAGGTCATTGAGCTGGTGGCAGAGGCCGCTATCGCCCGGCAAAACAACGACCTGTCCCAAGCCAGAATCCACTATCGGGAAGCGCTGAAACTGGACGCTGACCACGCTCCCGCCGCTGCCGGCCTGGAAGCCGTCAACGCCAAAATCCTGGACAACCGGTTTAATGAGACCATGAGCCGTGGTTACACCGCACTGGAACGCAACCAGCTGGACAGCGCAAAAACCGCGTTCAAACAGGCCCTGCAACTCAAGCCAGATGATCCGGCGGCCCGCAGCGGACTTACCCAGGCATCCAGTGCCGCCACCAAGCAAACCCTTCAATCCCTGCTGAGCCAGGCCACAGCACTGGAAAGCCGCGAACAGTGGCATCAGGCCCGGGATACCTACGCCAAAATTATGGCGATCGACAGTTCCGTGATGGAAGCCCGGCTGGGACAGATTCGAAGCAATGCCCGCGCACAACTGGACGACCAGATTCGCGGCATACTTGATCAGCCGCTGCGCCTGTCATCCGATAACGTACGACAAGAGGCTCAACGGATTCTGGCAGACGCACGAGCCATCAAGTCTCCCGGCGCCAAATTAAAGGAACAGATCAGCCGCCTGGATCAAACAATGAAAACAGCGACCACCCCGGTTCAGGTGGAGCTGGTGTCCGACCAGGACACCCTGGTCACACTCTACCGACAGGGCGAACTGGGTAAATTTCAACGCAAGCAGATCTCACTGATTCCCGGAAAATACGTCGCAGTGGGAACCCGTCGCGGCTATCGGGATGTCCGGGTGGAGTTCCAGCTTGGCCCGGAAGGACTCAGCCAACCGGTGGTAGTGATCTGCCAGGATCCAATCTCGTGACCGAGCATCGGCAACAGCCTCAGACTATCAAGCCGGCAACCTTTGTCCCCTTGGACGAGACCGCTGCCAGCAGACGTTTCACCATCAAACCCCTGACGGGCATCATCGCCGCAGCACTGCTGATGAGCGGCCTGATTCTGGGATTTTTGTTCACGGCCAAATCGGTGGTCGTACAAGTCAGCCCCGCCAGCGCCGACCTCTCGATCAGCGGTGGCATCACGTTCAAGCTGGCTGACCACTATCTGATTCGTCCGGGGGATTACCGGATAAGTGCCACGGCTGAGGGCTACCTCCCCTTGCAACAGGCCTTTTCAGTCGGCCCCGACAAGCATCAGTTGCTGGAACTGGCGATGGCTAAAAAACCGGGCCATCTGGATCTTTCCAGCACCCCCGCCGGTGCGGAGGTACTGGTAAACGGCGAACCTGCAGGAACAACCCCCCTGACGGTTCGTGACCTGCCACCGGGCGATCACCAACTGGTCGTCCAGGCCCCGCGCTATTCCCCCGCAAAAGACACCGTGACCATCGTCGGCCTGGATCGCACCCAATCACTGGCGATGACCCTGGCACCGGCCTGGGGACAGGTTCAGTTAAGCTCCAAACCCAGCGGGGCGGAGGTCATTATCGAGGGCGAATCGCGAGGTCGTACCCCCCTGGTAACAGAACTCCTTGCCAAGGGCGAGGATGTCCGTGTGCAGCTAGAGGGGTTCAAGACCTGGCAGCAAAAGCTGCGCGTCGGCGTGGGTGAAACCCTGACACTACCAGAGATCATTTTCGAGCCCGCCGATGCAACTGTCTCAGTGACCAGCTCACCGAACGGCGCTACCGTGACGGTAAACGGTGCCTATCGGGGCGTCACACCGCTGGATCTGGAATTGCCGCCAGATCAGTCACACCAACTGTCCTTTTTTGCCAACGGCTATGTCACCAGCAAACAGGCGCTGACGCTCTCTGCAGGCGAGAAAAGGCAACTGTCGATCACCCTCAATGCCAGCATGGGCAAAATCCGGGTATCCGCCAGTCCGGCAGATGCGACTGTCTGGATCGACGGGGTAGCAAGGGGCAAGCCGGGCCAGACCTTCAGCCTGCCTGCCCGCCCCCACCGGATAGAAATCCGCAAGCCCGGCTACGCCACTGAAACGCGCACCATCACGCCAAAACCCGGACTCGATCAACTGGTACAGGTAAAGCTGCTCACTGAGCAGGCCGCCAGGTGGGCCAACACACCCACCAGTATTACCAGCAAGGCGGGGCAGACATTGACACTATTCCGACCCGAGGGCACCTTCACGATGGGCGCACCGCGCCGTGAAAGCGGTCGGCGGGCCAATGAGGTGTTGCGCGATGTGCAACTGACACGTCCATTTTACCTCGCCCCCAAAGAA
>CATLZI010000192.1 GCA_950063125.1 uncultured Porticoccus sp.
GTGCGCTGCACGCCGAAAGCGATCGATGCGATGGTCCTTTTCTGGCAGTGAACTGTGCGGGTATACCCTCCGAATTATTGGAGAGTGAATTGTTTGGCCACACCGCTGGCGCGTTTACCGGTGCCCAGCGGGCCCGCAAGGGGCTGTTTGCGGAGGCGGAGGGTGGCACCTTGCTGTTGGACGAAATCGGTGAAATGCCGGGGGCGATGCAGTCGAAGCTGTTGCGTATCCTTCAGGACGGGCGAGTGCGACCGGTCGGGGAAAACCGTGAACGCCAGATCGATGTTCGTATCGTGGCCGCCACCAACCGGGACCCGGTCGCCGATATTGAATCCGGTTTGTTCCGGGCAGATCTGTTTTACCGGCTGGAAACATTTTCTTTCGAGGTCCCGCCACTGGCCCGTCGCGGGGATGATATTGATCTGCTCGCCGCCCACTTTCTGGCGCGCTTCGGCGCATTGGCGGAGCCCCGGGTAACCGGGATCACCCCGGCGGCGCTGCGCTGTTTACGCCATTATCCCTTTCCTGGCAATGTTCGAGAATTGTCCAATGCCATCGAGCGCGCGGTGGCCTTTGCCCGTGGGGAAGAAGTCGATATCGATGATTTGCCGGAGCGTATCCGCAGTTATCGAGGTGCCGGCCAGGCAGTGGACAGAGCTACTTTCGATGAGCCGATTGAAGTGCAGCAACTGCTTCCCCTGAAGGATGTGGAAAGACGTTATGTTCGTTATGTGCTGGAGAGACTGGAGGGCAACAAACGGCGCACGGCCGAGCTGCTGGGTATTGGCCGCCGCACACTCTACCGTTACCTGGAGGATGATGACTGAGCAGGATTGACCCTGTTGTAATGTCACATGTGCCATATTGACACGCTTGAGTGGTGGCCCAATAACACACCGATGTACCTGAAAACCGCGACTAGCGGTACTTTTGCTACTTGGCATGGTGGTTGCTGAAGGATTTGTGAAATCAACAAGCCTGACAAGGAGGCACTATGACTTTCAAACAGATCGCGACCACCACATTGTTTTCGGCCCTGCTTTTATCTGCCCCGGCTGCAATGGCCCAGGACCCACAGGGTTACGGCCAGCCGCCGCAGAGTGCTGCTGCAGCGCAGCCTGCCGATGATGCCACCGTCACCAGTTTTGCCGAGGCAATGGGTGCGGTACAGGTCATTCAGCAGAAGTTTTCGGAACAGCTCCAGGGAGTAGAGGACAACGACAAGGCCCGTGAACTGCAGATGAAAGCGCAGGAAGAAATGGTCACAGCCGTGGAGGCCAGTGGTATTTCCGTACAGGACTACAATGCGCTGGCGAGCCGGATGGATCAGGATCCGGCGCTGAGGGAAAAAGTAGAGAAAAAGCTTCAGTCCCTGTAACGGACGACACTCACTATGGGCCGGCTCCAGCCGGCCCAATACTATGGACAGTTAGTTGCCAAGGCCCCGACGATACTCCCAGTCATACGTCGGGGTTTTTTTGTGTATGCAGAATGGTTCCGCTGAAGAGACGTTGGCAATGTGGTTATTCCCCACGAGGATTGCCTGTTGTGGTAAGCACATCTTCGCCGGTTTGCTGGCGAACGATTTCCTGCTGCTGTTCCTTGAGTTGCTCGGCGTGGTGGCTAAGGCTGCTGCCCACCCATTGATCCATCAGTTTCGCGGTCACCAGGTCGCCGCTGACATTGATTGCCGTGCGACACATATCGAGTATCCGATCAACCCCCATAATCAGCGCGATGCCCGCAGCCGGTATGCCGACGCTGTCGAGTACCATGGCGAGTATGACAATGCCGACCCCCGGGGTTGCCGGTGAGCCGATCGAGGCGCCAACCGCAGTGATCACGATCAACACCATGCCGCCAAGCCCGATATCGATGCCGAATACCTGTGCGAGAAACATGGCGGCCACACCCTGATAGAGCGCCGTACCGTTCATGTTAATGGTGGCCCCCAGTGGGATCACAAATTGCGATATGGAGGGCCTGACACCGAGTTTTTCTTCGGCCACCTTGATGGATAGCGGCATCACTGCTGCGGAACTGGAGGTGGAGAAGGCCAGCAACAGCACCTCCTTGATGTCGTTGAGAAAGGTCAGCGGGTGTCGCCTTGCCACGATCAAAATAATCAACAGATACAAACCCAGTAACAGCAACAAGCCCAGTAATACTGTCAGGACGTAGACCGCCATGCCCAGCAGGGCATCGATGCCGAGCTTGGCGGGCAACTGTAGTATCAGCCCGAACACGGCGATCGGTGCCAATAGCATCGCCCAGCGGACGACGGTCATGCAGACTTCCTGGAGGGATCCCATCAAATCGAGCAGTGGCTTGGCCTGCAGTGGTGTCATCATCACCAGTGCCACGCCCATGATCATGGCAAAAATTACCACCTCCAGCATATTGCTTTCCACCATCGCGGAGAGCGGATTAGAGGGCAGTAGCGTGACAATTTTTTGTGGCAGCTCACCGAGAACAGGGCTGCCGGATGTTTCTGCCGCCGGGATGGGTTCGACCAGTGAAGCGATCTGCAGTGCCTGCTGGTCGATGTACTGTCCCGGCTTGATCAGGTTGGCGATGGTGATGCCAATCACGATGGCGATGGCCGTGGTGAAGATAAAATACAGCACCACTCTGAAGCCGGTTTTTTTGAGCTGTTCCAGATCTTCTGTGGCCGCCAGCCCCCGAATGATGGAGGCAAAAACCAGCGGGATGACGATCATCTGAATCAGGGCGAGAAACAGTTTGCCGGGCAGTGCCAGCCAGTCGCTGATGGTGGTGGCATCAGCGGGTGATACCCAGCCCAGGCTGGGGCCCATCAAAATGCCAACGACAATGCCGAGAAACATGCCAACAAGCACCTGAAGCCACAGTTTTCCCCGGATCAGCCCCTGCAGGGACGTGCTTAAATACTTGAGTGAGCGGGGCTGGAGAGCCTTGACGGTAGAACTCAGAAGGTTGTGATTTGACATGACGGCGGGTAATCACTTTTTAACGTCCAGGGAGACACTGTCGCACATGGCGCAGGGAGGGGCCAGCGTCTTGAAAGGTCAGGGGCGCTCGATCCTCCAGAGAATATCCATGCTCTGCGTTGCGCCGGATTCAGCCCGTATCTTGAATTTTTTGGAGACCGAGTATTCGAGCAGTAAGCCGGCATTGGGCGAGAGAATATTTTGAATATAGCTGGCGTAGAGCCTCGGTGTCAGGTATTTGCCAAAAGTGACGGCGCTCTCTTCGATGCCGCCGTCGCTGGAGACCGACAGTACGTCGAGTCCGAGTTGCCGTTGCAATTGTCCGGTCAATGCATCGCTCTGACTAAAGCCCAGTGAGGCGGCGGCATTGATCAGGGTCGACCCCTCTGTCTGGGTGGTTCCCGCCAGGGATTTGCCGGTGATCAGCATGGCCAGGATGTCGGTCTGTGGCAGGCTGGGGCTGGAAAACAGTTCGCTAGTCAATGCGCCCGGCACACCATCAATCTGAATACCCACCAGCGCATCGCCCACTGTTCGGGAAGCGCGGGCATGAATCAGTGGGTTATCCGGGGGGCCCTGAAAAACCAGCCTGCCGGAATCGATCGTCAGCGCCTGCCCGTAGGTTCGGTAGACGCCATCGACAATTTGCAGAATGCCCTCCGCCCGCACCGGCTGGGTTGGTGTTTCGGTGAGACGGAGGTTCCCCGTTACCTGTCCGTGGATACCAAAGCCGCTGAACTGGATATCGTCTCCCAGCTCAAGGGCGATGTCCGCTAACAGGTTGAGCGGGGAGGGCTTCTCTTCATCTGGGTGGGTCTGGTCGATGATCAGCGCATCTGCGGAGACGGTAACGGCGCTGGCGGGTATTTCCTTGAGCGCAATCTCGGCTTCGGGAACCTGAATCTTGCCGGTGATGTTTAGTTGCTCCGGGGTCGCCACTATTTTCAGGGTCGGGCTTAGGCTGGCCTTGATGGTCTCGATGTCAACCGTTTTTACTCCCACCCCGGTCAGAAACAGTTCACCGCGCCAGTCGTCTGGCCGATTGACCTGCAGCAGGCCATTCACCGCCAGTGACCCTTCCCCGGAGTCCACTTTGCCGTCCAACTGCCAGCTTGTCCGGTCGCGATGCTCCAGTCGCAGGTCGCCGTTGGTCAGATTAATGCCGAGTTGTGGAACATAGGCGGAGAGACCGTTCAGCTGAACATGCCCGGACAGCGCCGGGTGGTCGGCCGTACCGGCAAGCCTGATGAGCGCATCGGCGCGACCCTGCAATTCGTCGACAGAGGTAACAAAGGGATTCAGCCAATCCAGTTTGTCCAGCCGAAGGTGGAGGCTGCCGCCAATAGCCCGGTCCGCTTCTGCCAGTGGCCAGTGGAGCTGGATCCGGGCGTTGCCGGTATCGGTAAATTTGGTGTTTCCGGTGAGTTCCAGCCGCTGTTCTGCAAGACGGATGTCAAGGTCGGTATTGTCCAGGGTGACCTGTCGCAGCTTTTTGGCCCTGTCGTCAACGGTGAATCGGGCCGCCGCGGTGCTGAGAGTCAGTTGCCCGACCAGCGTTTCACCCCAGCCTGCAAGTCTGAGGTCGCCATTGATCTCGCCATTGAGAGCGCTGTTGCCCGGTAGCCAGGGTTGTAACCATTGCAGGGGTAAGTGGTGGAGGGTGGCTGTGGTGTCGATACCGGTTTTTTGATGCCATGTCAGATGGCCGCAGACA
>CATLZI010000193.1 GCA_950063125.1 uncultured Porticoccus sp.
TCGATAATGGTGACCTGTACCTGAACTATCTGCGCGGTGGCCCTGGTTTTGGTGATCCTCTGGATCGCGAAATTTCTTCCATTCAGGAAGACCTTAACCAAAACTTCCTGATGGAAGAGTTCGCTATAAAAATCTACGGTGCAGTGTTCACCAAAGATGACGAAGGTGTTTACACTATCGATGCAGCGAAAACCAAAGCTCGTCAGGCTGAAATCCGCAAAGAACGTATCGGCCGCGGTGTTCCAGTGCGTGAGTGGATGGAAACAGAGCGCGCTAAAATCATCGATAAAGACGCATCTTTGGCAGTCCAGCAGATGTTCGCGTCAAGCTTCTATCTGTCAGCCAAATTCCTTGCCGAATTCAAGGAATTCTGGGATCTTCCTGCAGATTGGGAACTGCCTGAAGAAGAGCTGGGTACCCCGATGTACGGTGCAAGACACAATATTGATATTGGTGACCTGCCCGACGTCCATCCAGTGATCATGGTAGAAGAATAAGGTATTAATCTGCCTATGAGCAGGGTGGCCACTTCGGTGGTTCACCCTATCACTTGACGAATTGACAGAATATAAGAGAGTTTAGTTATGTCTACTTACACTAAGAAGCAGGTTAGTGACCTGGTCAAAGGCACTCTGGATTGGGATACAGTTCACCTGATGCTGTCCATGCCGAAAGACGAAGCTCGTTACAAACTGTACATGGAAGTGCTGCAGGAAAATGTTTCCTATGATGACAAAATCATTTTGGCTGTTGGTCCTCACCTGAACATTGTTGAGTCATCCAAAGACCAGGAAATCATCATCAAGTGCGATTGTGGCCATGAATTTGGTCATTACAGCAAAAACTGGAAACTTAACGCATTGATTTATGTCCGCGACAATGTGGAAAAGATGAAAGAGGTTTATCCAGAGTTGATGGCTCCGGACACCAACTGGCAGGTATACCGTGAGTACTACTGCCCATCGTGCGGTATTATGCATGATGTGGAAGCACCAACTCCTTGGTACCCTGTTATGCATGATATTCAGCCTGACCTGAAGACTTTCTTCGAATGGTTGGATATGCCTGCACCGGCTAAGATCTAATGGTGCTGGGTCCCGGCCTTTGGCCGGGACCTTTTTTTATGTCTGGTATAAAGTTTTAGTTACAAGTTTCTACGATAAAAGTGATGCGCTGACTGTTAGATTTTGGTTGGCTGGCAAATGTATTACACACCCCTTTCACGCCGCCTGAAACTCGATCTGAATTGTATCGGGCCGGCAGACTATTCAAATAAGGTATCGATGACACAATAAACAGGCTGCGCATGTTTATTTAGTGATCTGGTATCCTGTGCGACATACAGAGGAAAAAATATGTCTCAGAATGAAAAAGCGCAAACGACGCCACATTTTTCAATGCAGAAGATTTATCTGAAGAAAAATGACTATGAATCACCCAATCCTGCATCTGTATTTAAGACGGACTGGAACCCAGAAGTGACTTTGGATCTCGATATCAAGGACCAGAAACTTGAAGAAGACAGGTATGAAGTGATTCTGTCGATTTCAATTACTGCAAAAAATGCAGAGCAAATTGCTTTTCGTTTAGAAGTTGATCAGGCCGCTTCGTTTTTGATTGGCAACTTCCCAGATGATCGTCTTGAAGAGGCGTTAGGTTCGGCATGCCCGGCTATTATGTTTCCTTACTTGCGTGAGACTGTAGACCATATGCTGCTGAAGGGCGGTTTCCCTCCTCTTATGTTGGCACCTGTCAACTTTGATGCACTGTATAAAGACAAAAAAGCACAACTTACTCAATAACTAGGGGCCAAGGCCTCAAGTTATATTGTTGTGTAGTAGATCCATTGGAATACGATGTCGTTGACGCTGATCAAAATTTTGATCAGCGTTTTTTGTGGATGGTGTAAAGCAGGAAGGAAACCGGGCTGGGATTTATAGACTACAAAAGAGTGTCTTTCAGCCGAAATCTCCCCAGAGAGATTGCAGCAGCGTGATTGCGACGATGGGCGCTGTTTCGGTCCGCAAGACGCGAGGACCTATTGTTAGTGGTTCAAAACCACTATGCAGAGATGATGAGATCTCAGAGTCTGTGAGTCCGCCCTCTGGTCCAATCAGTAACGCGGTGCTAGTAACCTGTTGGCTACGGAGGACGGACACAGTTTGTTCGCTGCGGTGATGCAGCACAAGTTTTTTGTCCGTAGATAAAGATTGAAACCAGAGGTCGGGGGATGTCGGTGCATGAATGATGGGAGGGATATTTCTGTAGCATTGCTCACAGGCATTAATGGCTACCTTTCGCCAGTGCCGGATTTTTTTATCAGCACGATCACCCTTGAGGCGAACCTCGCTACGGGCAGTAAAAAGCGGTGTAATTTCAGCAACACCAACTTCCGTTGCTTTTTGAATAACCCAGTCCATTCGATCACCGCGAGACAAGCCTATACCTAGCGAAATATACAGGGGTGATTGTCTGTTGGTGTCCGTGAAATCTGAGATTAAGGCGCGGACGTGTTTGCCAGTGACTTGGCCCAGCGTGGCGTTGTATTCCCCTCCTGTTCCATTAAATAGAACAATCTTAGCTCCAGTCTTGAGACGCAGCACGACCGTTAAATGATGGGCACTGTTTTCCTCAAGCACTATTTCAGTATCTGCCGTCAGAGGTTGGTCGGTGAATACTCTGATATCACGCATCTGTTATGGGGAACCCTAAATTACGGCATAAGGTCGTGCAGGTGTCAGCCTGGTTCATGGTATAAAAATGTAGACCGGGAGCTCCTCCGGCCAAAAGTTTTTCGCAAAGTCGGGTGATAACGTCAAGTCCAAAAGCGCGAATACTGGTGGTGTCAGTGCCATAGGATTTCAGTTGTTGCCTGATCCATCGGGGTACATCAGCACCACAATTATCTGAAAAACGGATCAGGTTCTGATAGTTGGTGATAGGCATAATACCGGGGATTATCGGGTTCTGAATCCCCGCTGCCAGACACTGATCGCGGAAATAAAAATAAGCATCGATGTTATAAAAATATTGGGTGATACCACGACTTGCCCCTGCCGAAAATTTTTGACCGAGCCAATAAATGTCTTTCTGATAGCTTTCGGCTTCAGGATGAATCTCAGGGTAGGCCGCCACAAGCAATTCAAAGGTATCGCCGAAATGTTCACGAATGAAATGAACCAGTTCATTGGCATAGATGAGTTGTGTTGAGCCGCCCATGCCCGAGGGCAAATCACCACGCAAGGCTACGATACGGCGGATGCCGGCTTCACGGTAAGTTTCCAGCAGGGATAAAACCGATTGCTTACTGTCTCCTCCAAAGGACAGGTGTGGTGTGGCATTTGAGCCAGCCTGGTTTATTTCAAGAACGATGTCCCGGGTGTGGTCACGTGTGGAACCTCCCGCACCATAGGTCACAGAAAAAAACTCGGGATTAAACCGGGCCAGCTGTCTGTGTACAAGACGAAGCTTCTCGCGTCCTTCGGGTGTTTTCGGTGGAAAAAATTCAAAACTTAAATGTCGATCATTCATGGTTGATCAATAATCCCTGCGGCGATGAAAAAATTGCTAATCCAGTAATCAATAACGGTAACTGTCTTCTTTGAATGGTCCATCCAGTGGCACATTGATATAGGCAGCTTGTGTGGGTTTCAGCTTTGTCAGTACACCACCAAAGCCCGAAACCATGTGGGCAGCCACTTCTTCGTCTAACTTCTTGGGTAATACCTCAACGCGCAACAAGGCCTGTCTTGTTGGCTGGTCACAGTCGGCAAATCTTTGCTGATATAAGTGAATTTGGGCCAGAACCTGATTGGCAAAAGAGCCATCCATGATACGACTCGGGTGACCGGTGGCATTACCCAGGTTTACCAGTCGGCCCTCGGACAGCAGCAACAGGTGGTCATTGGTGTCACGGTTTCGATAAACCTTATGTACTTGGGGTTTTATTTCTTCCCACTGCCAGTTTTTGCGCATGTAACTGGTGTCGATTTCATTGTCAAAGTGACCGATGTTGCACACGATCGCTTGATCCTTCATTCCAGCCATGTGCTCAGCGGTAATGATGTCCTTGTTGCCAGTCGTGGTCACATAGACATCGCCTTCACCCAGCGTTTCCTCGACCGGCTTTACCTCAAAGCCTTCCATGGCCGCCTGCAATGCACAAATTGGATCGATTTCTGTCACGATAACACGGGCACCAAAGCCGCGCATGGATTGCGCGCAGCCTTTTCCCACATCACCAAATCCGCAAATGACCGCCACCTTGCCCGCGATCATCACGTCCGTGGCGCGCTTGATGCCATCAGCCAACGATTCGCGACAGCCATAAAGGTTATCAAATTTTGATTTGGTCACCGAATCATTGACGTTAAGCGCGGGCACCAGGAGTGCCCCCTGTTCGTGCATTTGATACAACCGGAGCACCCCAGTCGTGGTCTCCTCGGAAACTCCATGCCAATCCTGAACCACACCGTGCCAACGCAGAGGGTCCTCTACGTGCACACGCTTCAGGAGATTTTTTATTATCTGCTCCTCCTCACTGTCGGAATTGGAATCCACCCAATCACTGCCGTTCTCCAGTTCGTAACCCCGATGAATGAGCAATGTCGCATCACCGCCATCATCAACAATCAACTGCGGCCCCTTGCCATCTGGAAAACTAAGCGCCCGCA
>CATLZI010000194.1 GCA_950063125.1 uncultured Porticoccus sp.
CAGTCCAGTGGTGTGACACCGTCACTGATCAATATCCATATCAGTAGTCCGGACTCCTGAGCTACAACGGGAGTCACTATCGGCTCGGCTGCATTGGTTCTGTCAGTTTTATCAGTTTCACTCACATCCGGCACCTGGCCTGCAGCAGCCTTAACTGTCAGTGTACGTTGTTCAAGGATCGCTTGCCTCGGTTGCTGGCTGACGGTGTCCCACCATTGGACGGTTACCGGGGGCAGTGTGATGGTTCCTGCCCTGGATGGGACAATGGCCATCGATTCCACCCGTGAACCGATCACACCACTGCTATCGCCACTGTTATCCATTTGAGGCTGGTCGGGGTAGGTTTTGTAACCATCGCCATCGGGAATTTGCAGGGGTGGCAGTTGGGTGGCCGCCAGTTCTTGTGCGGTCAGTGTGATGGTGCGGGTGATCGGTTCCCCCGCCACCAGTTCATCGGGCGGGCGGCTCCAGCGCTCGGTGAGACTGAGACCCTTGGCGGGAAGCCAGGCACCACCGCCCGAATTGGCGGGGCGGGGCAGAACAGTCACTCTTTGCTCGTCCGAATAGAGCAGGACACGCTTGCCCCGGTTTCCGAAGAGGGAGCCCGAGAAAGGGTCGCGGCGATCTGGAATGGCCGTATTCAGACGAACCTGAGGTATGACCAGTTCGCCACTGGCCTCCGGGAACAACACGTATTTGATCTCGTTGACTTGATAAACCACACCATTTTCGCGGGTCTGGTACTGGTTTTCCGCCAGTTGCAGTATGGAGGTATTGTCTATTGATAAACCGTCGCTGCTGAGGCCGAGCAGAGGTTCTGACGTGAAAATCCGCAAAGTCAGCAACAGCTGTTCCTGAACATAGGCGGTGGTTTTATCCAGCTCGGTTTCAACAAATATCGGTTCCCTGTTTCTCGCCGCTGGGCGGCTATCTTCCACCTGTAGGGTGATTGCCTCGCTGTTTACGCCTTTAAAATCAAGCTCCGGGATCAGTATTTCCCCCGTTCTTGTGGGCAGAAGCTCCAGTAGCCACTCAGTGTAGGAGACCGCTGTGCCATTGATCAGTGAAAACTGGTTTTGTTGTCGGCGTGAGAGGATCTCAAAGTCCTCCTCCAGGACAGAAAAGTCCGGCTCGCCAGATGTCTGGCTGTCGAATCGAACCCGCAATTCGACAGTTTCACCGCGATTGAGCTGGTTGCGGTCCACTGTCGCCGACAAGTTGTCAGCCTTGGCCCCGGTGCTGCCCAGCAACAGGAATAGCGGAACAAACACGTAACATAGCAGTGATCTACCCCAATCAGCGTTCATCAACTTTTACCACCTCTGTTCCTGATCGCCGGGCGAGTTAATACCGCGGCGTTCCTCGAATTCACGCTTTCTTGATTCATAGCGAAATTTTTCCCTCAGCAAGCCACCGGGATCATCTGGGATTTTTCTCAGCCATTGCTCCATGGCCTGTTTTTCTTCCTCACTCATTTCCGGCAGTGATCCCTGTGATGGTTGTTCACTTTCCTCGCCATCACCGGGAGAGGGTAGCGGATCGCTCGACTGTTTGGAGGGTTCTGGCGGGCTTTCCGGCTGCGATTGTTCGCCTTCCTGTTGCCCATCTTCTGCTTCAGGGTCAGGTGGCTCGGCACTGTTCTGGTTATTGCTTCCGGACGGATTGTCAGAACCGTCACTGGAGTCTTCGGGGTCCTGTTCGCCGGGCTGTTGCTGATTTTGCTGATCTTCAGATTTTTCCGGGGGATCATCTTTCGGCTGATCCTGCCGCTGATTCTGCTGCTGCTGCTTGAGTTGTTCCACCAGTTCACGATTAAACTGGGCGTCCTCCATTTCCGGTGCCAGCGCCAGGGCACGGTTGTAGCTGGCAATGGCTTCTTCAAGCTTGCCATCTTTTGCCAGTGCATTGCCGCGATTGTAGTGATCGATGGCTGAATCACCCTGATACAGTTCGGTGGCCTGGTCGTATTGACCATTGCGGTAAGCGGCGGCCGCTTTCCATTGCGTGTTATTGAATTTTTCCTGCGCGGTGGCGGTATCGCCTTCCTGCAGAGCCCGTAATGCCTGCTGGTCAGGTGTCAGCCAAAGGTCATCCCAGCTCAGGGCGTGGGCGGGTACGGGTAGACCAAACAGTGGTGTCAGTATCAGGCAGGCAAGGACTATGCCGCGACGTGAAGCCAGCACCAGTATCGGTAACAACAGCAGCACCAGCCAATAGCCCGCGTCATGCCAGCTATCAAAGTTGCGTTCAAGCTGACGGGTGGAAGCATCCGGTCCGATTTCGAAGCCCTCCAGCAGATAGTTGATATCGGTGTTGTCTGCCGTGATGGCGCTGTAGCGGCCGCCGTGCCGGTTTGCCAGTTGTTTTAGTCCCGGCTCATCCAGACGCGGCACAATGATGGAGCCGCTGCTGTCCTTGGCAAATCCGCCGCCGCCAATGGGTATGGGTGCCCCCTCTGCTGTACCAATACCGAACACCGATAGTCGGAAGTCGCCCATACCGCGAAAGATATTACTCAGTTCACTTCTGGCGCGCTCGGCAACACCATCGGTCATTAACAATATGTCCGCTCGGGTGGCTCCGGCATTGAGCGCCAGTTCCATGGCCTTTTGTACGGCGGATTCAACATGGCTGCCGGGGCCGGGCATGATGTTGGGGTCCAGAGCCGGAACCAGTGCTGCAAGGGTGTTGGCGTCATCGGTGAGCGGGCTGACCACAAAGGCATCGTCAGCGTAGGCTATCAACCCGGTTGTCCCCTCTTTGCGTTGCTGCAACAACTCGATCAGTTTCAGCCGTGCACGGGTAAGCCGGTTGGGTTTCTGATCCTGGGACAACATGGAGGGTGAGAGGTCAAACAGGATGATCAGCGCACTTTCCTGCTTGTGGATTGGCAGGGGTGTCCGATCCCAGGTGGGGCCAGCCATGGCAAGCGCGGCGATGATCCAGCCGAGGAGTGAAACCACTACCAGTGAACGCCGTTTTTGATGGGTAGATTCATCCAGTAGCAGCGGCAACAGTTCCGGTGCAATGACCCGATGCCAGTTGCCCCGCCTGATCTGGGAGCGGTGTAACCACCAGCTGGTGAGTAGCGCAGGCAGAATGACCAGCAACCAGGCTGGCCGGAGAAAATGAAATTCAGACAGGGCTTGCAGCATGCTCATCAGCGGTTATCCCCGCGATTTGTCAGGGCTGCCATTGCAAAGCTGCAGAGCAGTGCGAATCCCAGTGGCCAATAAAATAATGCCTTGGTCGGCCTCAGGGTTTCCGCTTCCTGGGCAACGGGTTCCAACTGATCAAGCCGCCTGTAGATCGCTTCAAGCTCTTCCGGGTTGCGAGCGCGAAAATATTGGCCACCGGTTTTCTCGGCGATGACGGTCAGGGTCGCTTCATCCAGGTCACTGGAGGGGTTGATCCGCCGCGTGCCAAAGAGACTGCGTTCCAGCTTGACTTCTGCACCAATGCCGATGGTGTGGATTACAATGTTTTCCCTGGCTGCGATGTCAGCCGCTTCGAGTGGTTTAACCCGGCCAGCAGAATTGGCACCATCCGTCAGCAAAATCAGGACCCGATGACTTTTGGGGCGAGGCTGCAGGCGTTTCACCGCCAGGCCGATGGCATCACCAATGGCGGTGCGGTCGCCCGCAAAGCCAATCTGGGCTTCGTCGAGCAGCACATTCAGGGTCCTTCGATCAAATGTCAGCGGTGTCTGCAGGTAGGGGCGGGTACCGAACAATATCAGTCCCATTCGGTCGCCCTGCCGGCGCTCTACAAACTCCCCGACCACCTGTTTGACGGCAGTAAGCCGGTCAATGGTATTACCACCTATCTGCATATCGGTTTCTTGCATGCTGCCGGAGATATCGACGGCCATCAGCAGATCCCGGCCAGTGCTGGGTATGGCAATGGGGTCGCCAACCCAGGTGGGGCGGGCAGCCGCTGTGAGCAGGGCAATCCAGGTAGCCACCAGTAGTGCCAGTGCCAACCAGTACCAGCCGCCGCCACTTTTTTGCACCGGTACATTCCTGGACAGCGCCGAGTAGACGGGCACCTTCAGGGCCGGTGTCGTCGCCTCGGCCCGGCTGCGCAGTACCCGGTAAATAATCGGCACCGGCAACAGGATAAACAGCCAGGGCCATTCAAATGTCAGCATGATTTGCTCCGCCGATGCTGTTCGAGCCATCGCTTGATGGCGGTGTGCAGGGAAATAACCAGATGGTCGATATTTTCCGGATCAGCCCGATAGGGCAGTACTTTCAACTGTTGCTGTAGTGTTTCGTCGAACAGTGTTTGCCGGCATTGCTGGTTAAGCCTCTGCAATAACTGTGGCGTCAGCTCCGACTCGAGGGCCTGATTCGGGTAGGCTGTTTTCGCGGTGCGACGCAGAAGTGCCAGCATGGCGTGGCAATACTCGAGCGGTTGCCCCGCCAGGGATTGCTGCAGTTCGGCCAGGCAATGCAGAGCCTCCCGTCGATAGCGGTTGTCCTGGTGCCGTTTTTTCAGCCACCAGAGACAGTAAGTCATTGCGCTCAATAGCAGTAGTGCCAGCAACCACCAGCCCGGGGCAGGGGGCCACCAACCGACCGGATCGGGCAGGTGAATGTCGCGCAGCTGTGAGAGTGGATCCTGGGGGTTCATGGGTGACGGCCGGTTTTTTTTCTG
>CATLZI010000195.1 GCA_950063125.1 uncultured Porticoccus sp.
GGTAACGCCATTGGGGGGTGGCAGCAATCTGGTGCTGGTCGATGACCTGCCGGGTCTGGTGCTGCAAATAGCCATTCCCGGCATCGCCCTGGCTGCCGGTTCAGAGCTGGGCGAGCAGCGCAATGTTCACATCGGTGCCGGTGAAAATTGGCATCAACTGGTGTTGCACACCCTCGAAAAGGGCTGGTACGGCCTGGAGAACCTGTCCCTGATTCCGGGCCTGGCCGGTGCGGCGCCGATTCAGAATATCGGTGCCTATGGCATCGAATTGAGCGAACTGTTTCACTCGCTGGAGGCGGTCCACCTGCCCACCGGTGAGTTGCATACAATGCTGGCCGCAGACTGCCGTTTTGGCTATCGGGACAGCCTGTTCAAACAGGCGGGTCGCAACCAATATGTGATTGCCGCCACCACGCTATCCTTGTCTGCCCGGCCGCATTTACGCCTGACCTATCCGGCCCTGCTACAGGCCCTGGAAGGCTGCGATGCAGCCCCGCTGACGCCCGCCATGGTCTCAGCGGCGGTCTGTGAAGTACGGCGCAGCAAACTGCCGGACCCCGCCAGGCTGCCGAATACCGGAAGCTTTTTTAAAAATCCGGTCGTCACGGAGGACCAGGCAACCACACTGCGTCAGCAGTTTCCCGATATCGTGTGCTACCCCCAGACTGATGGTACCGTCAAACTGGCCGCTGGCTGGCTCGTTGAACAGGCCGGCTGGCGCGGGGTGATGCGCGACCGGGGGGGGGTTCACGATCGCCAGTCGCTGGTGTTGGTCAATTTTGGTGGTGGCACCGGTGCTCAGTTACTGGCACTGGCAGAAGAAATCAGCGACTCGGTGCAGCAAAAGTTTGCCGTTGCGCTGGAAATCGAGCCGACGATTTACCCGGTCCGAGTGAAAACCTGAGTGAACAACAGCCCCTTGAATGGCCCGCCATGAACCAGCACAGCCTGTTTGCCGCCAATCCCGATCCGCTCGATATCCAGCTGCCCGGTGGCTCCCTCCGCTACTGGCCGCAGTTGATGGCTGCGCCGTCGGCGGATCGGTGGATGGCGGTACTGATGGAGCAGGTGGCCTGGGAACAAAGCGAGATTGTCATCGCCGGCCGCAGACTGAAAATTCCCCGTCTCAATGCCTGGTATGGCGACGCCGGTGCCGACTACCAGTACTCCGGGCGGCAGTTCAAAGCCACTCCCTGGCTGCCGGAACTACTTGAGATCAGGCAGGTAGTTGAGGCAGCGGTGGGGCACCGTTTCAACAGTGCTCTGCTCAATTTGTACCGGGATGCCCGCGACAGTGTCGATTGGCACAGTGACGATGAGCCGGAGTTGGGAGAAAACCCGCTGATAGCCTCCTTGAGTCTGGGCGCGGTGCGGCCTTTTCAGTTACGGCACAAAACACGGAAGGACTTGCCGATGCGAACACTGGAACTGGAGCAGGGTTCATTGTTGCTGATGAGCGGGGCAGTACAACACCACTGGCGGCATCGACTGCCGAAACTCGCCACAGTTGTGGGCCCGCGAGTGAACGTGACTTTTCGCAACGTGGTTTATAGTCAACCGAAAAGCGCGGTGGTAGGCTAGATGGAATTTCAGGGTTTCCGCAATGACCACTAACGAGGCATTCAACACCGTCCTGGTTGTCGACGACCACGATCTTATCCGCATGGGGATCTGCAAGTTGCTGGCAGAAGTGCCGGGTATCACCGTGATTGGTCAGGCCGCCAGCGGCGAAGAGGCCATTACCCGGGTTCGGGAGTTGTCCCCCGATATTGTCTTCATGGACGTGCGGATGCCGGGTATCGGTGGACTGGAAGCCACCGAGCGCATTCTGTCTCACTACCCGAAAACCCGGGTTATCGTGGTCAGCGCCTTCAATGATGACTTTTACCCAGCCTCCCTTCTGAAGGCGGGTGCCTGTGGTTATATCACCAAAAAAGCGGACTGCGATCAGATCAAGGCAGCGGTGGAAACCGCCCTGAGCGGTGGCATTTATGTCAACCCGGAGTTGGCCCAGATAATGGTGGCCAACGGCATGAAATCCGGTGGCAAATCCTCACCGCTGTCGCGCCTCTCGCAGCGTGAACTGCAGATCGCCGCGCTGATTACCAGCGGTATCCGCGCCAAGGACGTGGCAAAAACCCTCTATGTCAGTCCCAAGACCATCAATACCTACAAATACCGTATTTATGAAAAGCTCGGTGTCAGCAACGATGTTGAACTCACCCTGGCAGCGGTAAAATACGGTCTGGTAGACCCCTCCGAACTGATCTGATCCGCTGTACAATGGCCCCATGTCTTTCGACCATCAGCCGTTTCTCAAGCAATTGACCCAGCGTCCCGGCATCTATCAGATGATGGGTGAGGACGGGGCTGTGCTCTATGTGGGCAAGGCAAAAAACCTGCGCAAAAGGGTTGCCAGCTATTTCAGAACCACCGGCCTGACCCCGAAAACTGCCGCTCTGGTGAGTCGCATCGCCAGTATCGATGTCACTATTACCCAGACGGAAATAGAGGCGCTGTTGCTGGAACAGAACCTGATCAAGCAAAACCGGCCGCCATTCAATATTCTGCTGCGGGATGACAAATCCTACCCCTACCTATTTTTGTCCGACCGGGATACCTACCCCCGGCTGGCCTTTCACCGGGGCAGCAAGCGACAGGCTGGCCGGTACTTCGGGCCATTCCCCAGTGTTCAGGCCGTTCGGGACAGCCTTAATTTTTTGCAGAAAACCTTTCGAGTACGCCAGTGCGACGATAATTTCTTTCGCAATCGCTCCCGACCCTGCCTGCAATACCAGATCAATCGCTGCACCGCCCCCTGCGTGGATCTGATTTCTGCGGAAGATTACCAGCGCGATGTGCGACACACCCAAATGTTTCTCGAGGGAAAAAACGACAACCTGATCCGCGAGCTGGAAGCCGATATGGATGTGGCCGCAGAGGCGCTGGCATTTGAGCGGGCCGCGTTGCTGCGCGATCAGATGGTGGCGCTGCGCACCATTCAGGCCGAACAGGTGGTGGAGTCCGGCAGCAGCCATATTGACGTGGTGGCCGCCATGCTGGTGGGAGACCAGTGCTGTGTGCACGTGCTCTATATCCGCCAGGGGCGAATCCTCGGCAGCAGAAGCTATTACCCGAAGGTGCCGCTGGCAGCGGATGCCACCGAGCTGCTGACAGATTTTCTGCCGCAGTTCTATCTGCGCGACAGCGGCCGGGGTGATTTTCCACGCGAGATTGTCGTCAATCATGCACTGCCCGACAGCGCGTTGCTGGCTTCGGCAATTTCCGAAGTGGCCGGCCACCGGGTGCTTCTCAAGCATCGGGGTCGCAGCACCCGGGCGCAATGGGTCGAACTGGCCGAGCGCACCGCCAGCCAGAACCTGAACGGTCGCATTGCCTCACGCAAGACCACCCAGCAGCGACTGGAGGCCTTGCAGCAACTACTGCAACTGGCGGTGCCGCCCGAACGGATCGAATGTTTCGATATCAGCCACAGCAGTGGGGAAGCTACAGTCGCTTCCTGTGTAGTATTTGATAGTGGCGGGGCGCTGAAATCGGATTATCGGCGAATGAACATCAAGGATGTCGCTGCCGGGGACGACTATGCCGCCATGGAGCAGGCGTTGGTGCGCCGCTATACCCGCATTCAGAAAGAGGAGGGCAAACTGCCCGATATTTTGCTGATCGACGGCGGCAAGGGGCAGATGCGCAGAGCGGTTGCCGTGCTGGCCGAGCTGCCTCCGGCCGGTGCGGTCGATGGCAAGGCGTGGGTCGAGGCGCTCTACGACAAGACCTATCTTCTGGCCAACGGCATCTCGGCGGGGCCGGATTGCGACGGGATGCCGGAGATCATGGAGGTCTGGTGCGGTGCGAACGAAGCGAACAATCGGTTGAGGATCGCCGTGCTCGCCTGGCAGATCGCACGCTGGGCGGGGGAGGTTCCGTCGGCGGTCGAAAGCGGCTGGGCGCGCCGCCCGCCCGCGATCCGACCCCGTCCCCGGCCCGAGGGGCGGTGACATGCGCAATCTGACACTTACCGAACGGGCCAAGGGGTTCGGCACACACGGCGTGGCGGCCGAGACGATGAACGAGATGCACGGGCGCGGTGCGCCGCACCCGTCGCAGGAGGAGACGACATGAAACTGCAATCCCAAGCCATGACGGGGTCCGAGAGCTTTCAGGCCAATCGCGCCGCGCATCTGGAGATGCTGGGCACGGTGGCCGACGCGGCGGCGCTTGCTGCTGCCGGGGGCGGCGACAAGTCCCGCGAGCGCCACCTTTCCCGCGGCAAGATGTTGCCGCGCGACCGAGTGGCCAATCTGCTCGACGCCGGTTCGCCCTTCCTCGAGGTGGGCGCGACGGCGGCGCATGGCATGTATGACGGCGCGGCCCCGGCGGCGGGCGTGATCGCGGGCATCGGTCGGGTCCACGGGCAGGAGGTGATGGTGATCGCCAACGATGCCACCGTGAAGGGCGGCACGTATTATCCGATGACGGTCAAGAAACACCTGCGCGCGCAGGAGATCGCGCAGGAATGCAATCTGCCGTGCCTCTACCTTGTCGACAGCGGGGGCGCGAACCTGCCCAACCAGGACGAGGTCTTCCCGGATCGCGACCATTTCGGGCGGATTTT
>CATLZI010000196.1 GCA_950063125.1 uncultured Porticoccus sp.
CGTGATACTTATCGGTGTCTCCCGCTCTGGCAAAACCCCGACCTGCCTGTACCTGGCACTGCAATTCGGCCTGTTCACCGCCAACTACCCGCTCACCGAAGACGACTTCGACGACCTGCGTCTACCCAAGCCACTGGTCGAGCACAAACAAAAACTGTTCGGCCTCACCATCAACGCCGACCGCCTCAGCGCCATCCGCAGCGAACGCAAAGCCGGCAGTAAATATGCCTCCTTGAGGCAGTGTGATATGGAGTTAAGAGCCCTGGAAGCCATGTACAACAAGCACAACATTCCATACTTGGATGCCACAGAGTTGTCGATCGAGGAAATAAGTACGCGGGTGCTGGCGATGAAGGGGTTGGAGCGGCGGCTGCAGTAGCTTGTGGCGGGAGGAAGCAAATCCCGGGTGTAGCCGACAGTCATAAAAGCGGACCTCCCCTTTCGACGGAAAAGGGGAGGTGTTAATCGGATCAGAGCAGACCGCAGTCGCACGCTACGGGCAAACCCCCGCCCCGCTTCCTTGGCGTTGATCAATCACTACAAACTCGTTCACCGGCAGGTCCTCACAGACCAGCTCGCTGCCATCAGGCCAGGTGACGCTGAGTCTTTGAATGCTGTCGGCGTAACCCAGACCAAAATGCATATCCGGAAGGTTCTGGCTATTGAAATTGGAATTGGCCTGGCTGACTCGCATCATGGTCTGTTGGCCGAACTGACGCCCCACATCCGCCGTGACATACACTTTTGCACCCAGCGCATCTGTGTTCGGAGATTCACCAACCAGTCGCACATTCAGGAAACGGCTACTATAGCCATTGCCCGTCTTGTTCTCAAAAAATTGCAGTCTGTTTGAATGATCAAAAACTGCGATATCCACATCGCCATCCCTGTCGTAATCAAAACAAGCAAGGCCTCTACCTTCAGAAGGAAGGGTCAACCCCCACTCTGCTGAGCGATCATCAAAACTGCCATTGCCATTGTTGATAAACAGCTTCGGGGGTTTCTGCTGAAACTCTGACTCAGTTATCTCATTCCAGCGAGCCCTCAGTGCCTCAAATTTATCTGTTTCACTTTCGGGAAGGTCTGCAATATCTGCTATGTACCCGAACCCATTAACGTGGAAAATATCAAGAAAACCATCATTATTAAAATCGAAGGAACAGGCACCCCATCCCCAACCTCCGTCACGCAAACCGGATTGCTCCGTTACGTCGGAAAAGGACATTGCTCCATCTGCGCTGTCATTTCTGTAAAGACGGTTTCCCGAGACGCCCCAGTTTGCTTCTGCTTCGCCGTCAGGGTCGAGAATAGATGTGACAAACCAATCAATTTTTCCGCGATTTTCAAAATCACCGGTTGTCGAACCCATGCCGTTTTCATCGGTAATCACATCTCGATCAGTAATATTGATGAAGAAACGCCAATCAGTGTCAGCGATCTCATCAGAGGTAATATTTTCCAACACGCTGGATGTGCCAAAATCCGATGCAATAAGGATATCCTGGTATGAATCACCATTTAGGTCATGGAACAGTGGCGTAAAGTTGAATGATTGATCAACCGTCGATGTTGTCAGATTGATCTTATTATCAAAAGGCTCAAGAGTGGATCCATCCGTCATTTGCATAAAGGCCGGCGCCGCACCGGCAAGGCCCTGGCCTGGCCAATGGCCCATATAAAAGCCTGGATAATCATGATTACCAACAAAGCCAAATGAAATACCGTAGACCGAACGGGACATGGGCAATGTGGCCAGATTTACATATTTACCGTCCTCGTTTATCGCAAAAACCGGGGTTGCAGCGCCCTCTTCCCCCATATTACCGAACAATAATTCACGATTATAATCACCGTTCAAATCTGCATAAGCAGACCCGGTAAAACGCGCATGAGGAAGCGGCTCTTTAAAAAGCTCCGATTGTGAAAAAGACTCGCCCGCCTCGTTCGTATAAAAGACAACCCCCGAGACGTCACCCCCAGAAAAGATCAGGTCAGGCCAGCAATCATTGTCCAGATAGGTAGAGCTGACGCCGCCTGCAATCATTACCGCTTCGGTCTGGGCATTGCTGCCACCAAACCAGGTTTCATAGTGGAAACCATGTTCTTTTGTAAGCCCAAGGGAAAGCGCCCTTTCCTGGAATTCATTCACGCCAGTATTGCTAGCAACCGTGTTAACGCCACACTCATCGTTCAGCTCAGGGAAAGTCCCATTTCCAACAACAGGAAAATCCAGAGTAAAACTCTTTGGATACTGCTCCGGCGTTACCGTGTCGACGAATGGCGGAACTGGCATATCACCCTCGACCAGAAGATAACCGTCCGGATCATCCGATGCATCCGGAACCCACTGGGAGATACAATCGATATCATTCACACATTTATCGGTAAGCGTATTCAGGAATGCACTCAAGGCTTCCACGCTACTTTCCGACAAGGGGCCAGGAAGGAGTTGTTCTGCCTGTGAGAAAGAGGGATGAGCCAAGCTTTGGCGGGTCAATTCCTCGGCCAGGGGATAAAGTAGCCTGCCATTATTATCAAACTGATCAAGGTGGCCAAGCTCCCAGTCAAAAACATCGATTTGGGAGAGAGGGTCAGCGTGATAACGAATCAACTCATTCAGATCTGAAAAAGTCCCCGCGTGCCCCCAGGGAGCCGTAACGGCCACATTAAGCAAACTGGGAACCCGGAAGCTGTACCAACTGTCATCTTCCCTGGTCGAGTGCCAACGCCCCCGATCTTCCCTGTCTGCCCGTAAAAACCCCCGGCCAATTTGTGGGAAACCGACATTGTAAAAGTCTTCATTGGTAAATCTGTCACCAGAGTGACATTGGTAACAACCGGCACCACCTTCGCTGATATCGGAATAAAACAGCTTGGCACCAACCTTTGCTTTATCTGTAATCCGAGCATTTTTTTGTCCGGATGTAACGGAGGAAGGCAAGGCATCAAGATAGTCATGCCATGCATTGTCAACAAACACCTGGGAACGAATGTAAGAGGCTAACGCAATCTGGATTTTTTCCAGAGTCATCAGATCCTGCAATGGCACATCAGGAAAGGCATCCCGGAATAGAGTCTCCCACTTGGCAGAAGCCGCCACGGGAATATAGTCATTATCGGCCTGACCTCGGAGTCTGGCGGCAAGTCGCTCCCGGAAGATTTCCGGATTACTGATATCGGAATACAGGAATCCGCGCATTTCATTGGGGTTTGTCAGAGGAAACTTGACCATGGTTTCCAGTAGTCCCCCTCCCGGGAAGACCTCACCCAAATTCCCGGATTCAGGGTTGTTGATTAGCTGCCCCATACCACCGTCGATCACTTCCTGGTCCGAGGAGAACACTCGCCCATCAAACAACAAGGCTCGGTCCATTAACCCCACATTGAAGACCGTCATGCTGTTTCTATGCATGTTGGGTCCATCATCCCTTTGGGGGTCTGCATCCCTGGAATGATCCAGCTTACGCGCAGGGCCGACAACGGAGGGGTCCTCAGGAACCACCCCCACAGAAAGCGAAAGCCCATCTGATCCGCCAAATTGAGGCAAATGGCACGTTGCACAGGCAACATCAAAACCGCCGGAAAGGGTTTGAGAAAAAAACAGCACCTGCCCCAGCTTCACAAGGGAATCCTCACTGGGCTTGATTGGCTGGAGATTTCTTGACGAAGCAGGGTCACCCGTCAACACGTGCGCCTTCATTTCTTCAAAAAGCGCGGCGTCAAGCAGTTCGGGCTCGGGCTCGGGCTCGGGCTCGGGCTCGGGCTCGGGTTCAGGTTCAGGTTCAGGTTCAGGTTCAGGTTCAGGTTCAGGGGTTGGATCGGGATTGCTGGTGTCATTCCCGCCTGCAGGAGCTCCTCCTCCGCTAGACCCACCGCCGCCCCCGCAGGCACTCAGTAGAAACAGGGAAAGGAATACTGCAAGGATGGCTTTCATGTTTGCTTTTACCCGTCTTCTGTAAGCACAGAACCTGTGCCCGCAGGGAATCAATCCAGTTGAGGCTTGAGTGTCAGGGTGGCGCCCCAGTGACCACTCGGAATGGCAATTTTACCAAGGTTGTCACCACTGAAAGAAACATCATCAATGACGAGCGGTTGCCCTGCAGCGCCCCCCGGCAAGGTGGAACCAGATACAGCGTCGTTAAGCCGGCCCGCGGCTGTCTGCCCGATCAAAATATCATTATCAATACGAAGCGCAGGCCGGGAGCCCGGGGAAATTTCTCCTACTCCGCGTAGATCCACAACGCCATTGGTAAAAGCAATATCCCCTCTGATATCGGCAAGACGGATTTCCACATCCCGCCGATTGGGCTCAGCCAGGGCAATATAACTACCACTGCCACTGGCCAGGGTATTAACGCCGGCAACCTGAAAATCAGGATCATTCAGATCGCCAAGGCGCATAGCCAGGCTGTAACCAAGAAAGTTTTGGGGTTCACCCGCAGGAACCGAGACTGCGGGGTCGGATGGGGAAAAACGAAGGTTAATCAACCCTTCCAGATTAGTATCAAAGAACAAGCCTTCGACAGACTCGTTAGCCGCTGCCAGGGTTGAACCACCAAAAGTCCCTCTGAAATTCAGGCGCGCCTGGTGAGAAAGCAGGTCCAGACCACCACTATAAAGACCTTCCGGG
>CATLZI010000197.1 GCA_950063125.1 uncultured Porticoccus sp.
GACTCCGGCAAAGCCCTTATCGAGTAGAAAGCCACGGCTGGCAGCCACGCCTGGCTCAATAACGAACTGCAGCATACCCTCTTTGACCACAACCCTGGCCCATACCCCGGGTTCCGTGGAGAAGCCATCCTGCCATTCGCTGGGCATATCCGAACGTTGATAGACCGGACTGGTATCAACCAACGTCATACCATCGGGGATTTTAGGCATATCGCAGTCCACGCACTCGACACTGTCACCAATATGCTCCTGTCGTCCCTTGCCGGTGCCAATCCAACGGCATTCCATGTAGGGTGGATTGTGCTTCATCTGCAATTCGTGACCACATTCCAGCTCCGCCACCCATTCCTGGAAGCGGTCCAGGTGAAACCCCTCTATTACTCTCTGCATATCATCAAACCCGTCATTACCTGATACATCGTACACGCTGAAAAGTTTCCAACGCCCAATATCAGTATAGAGATCACTATTGTTTCTTGCAGGCCACAGAGACTATTCGATCAAAAAAGCTACTAGTTACATCAAGCGACTGATACTCGAGAGATGTCAGGTATCCCTGTGACCTGGAGTGATTACTGTAGAAAAGAGAGAAGGCAAAAAAGCCTTTGATAGACCATAAAAAACCCGACATAAAGCCGGGATTTCAAATAGAGCCTCAGTGAAGCAATTCGATGCGGTCGGGATTGACTTGCCGCGAAGCGGCTCGGGGTTTCACCCCGCCATCGCGATGCGCTGGCGCCCAAAACGGACAAGCCGTTTTGTCGAACGGGGGTTCTCATCCATGTCTCCCATCACCCATCCATAAAAAACCCGGCATAAAGCCGGGATTTTTATGGGTGGCGGTGAGGGAGGGATTCGAACCCTCGATAGGGGATTAGCCTATACTCCCTTAGCAGGGGAGCGCCTTCAGCCACTCGGCCACCTCACCAGTTATCGTTTATCTTTTTCTGTCTACCATGTATTGGTAAGAGCACACCTCGGTCGCGTGTTGCTTCGGGTGGTCGCCCAAGTTGTTGCCACAACTTGTCAGCCGTTCGGCCATCTCACCATACTATTGAAACGACGATAAATGCCGCCTCGCAAAAGTGGCGGCATGATAACATACCAAATGGAAAATCAAAGCGGACACGGGTTATTGATCTTCGTCTTTTTCCTGCTGAATCCGCTGATAAATTTCTTCCCTGTGAACGGAAACTTCTTTGGGTGCATCCACACCCAGACGTACCTGATTGCCCTTGACTCCGAGCACGGTGACACTGACATCGTCACCAATAATGAGGGTTTCCCCGACGCGACGCGTGAGAATTAACATGGTTTAGCTCCTGTATACTGCCAAATACCAACGTCTATGCTGGCTTTCCTGGTTTAACCACGCATTGTTATTGTTATTCAGCGGGCCACCTCCCTGATGGATAATGCTTCCACAGTCGGGCAGGCGGAACTATACCAACCATTCCATATTGCGGTAAATAGTCTTTTGTTCACTCCTCCCTGTCAGATTCTTCCAGCTCGAAGGCACTGTGCAGGGCACGCACAGCCAACTCGAGATATTTTTCATCGATAACGACGGTTATTTTAATCTCAGAGGTACTAATCATCTGAATGTTGATATTTTCCTGCGCCAGCGCTTCAAACATCTTGGCGGCGACGCCCGCATGAGAGCGCATGCCGACGCCGACCAGAGCAAGCTTGGCAATGTTGGCATTGGTATCAACTTGGGTGGCACCCAGTTCTACAGCAATACGCTCGAGAATGTCTTTCGCTTTTACCAGTTCATTGCGATGGACGGTAAACGTCAGAGATGCGGTATTGTCATGCGCAACGTTCTGCACAATCACATCGACCTCAATATTCGCGCGACCCACTGCACCGAGCACTTTGGAGGCTATCCCGGGTACATCGGGGATACCACGGATGGTCAGCTTGGCTTCATCGCGGTTAAATGCGATGCCAGAAACAACCGGTTTTTCCATATCGTCGTCGTCCTCCAGGGTAATCAATGTACCGGGGCCATCCTCAAAGCTTGACAGCACCCGCAGCGGGACTTTGTATTTTCCAGCAAACTCAACCGAACGTATCTGCAATACCTTGGACCCTTGGCTGGCCATCTCCAGCATTTCTTCAAAGGTGATTCGGTCGAGCCGTCGCGCATTGGCGACCACCCGTGGATCCGTGGTGTAAACACCGTCCACATCGGTATAGATCTGGCACTCGTCTGCTTTTAGTGCAGCGGCGAGAGCCACTGCGGTTGTATCGGAACCACCGCGGCCCAACGTTGTAATATTGCCATTGTCATCGACGCCCTGAAAACCAGCCACCACGACCACTCGGCCAGCCGAGAGATCCTGCTGCATCCGGTGCGCATCAATTTCCTGAATGCGAGCTTTGGAATGGGCATCATCCGTGAGGATGCGCACCTGACCACCGGTATAGGACCGCGCATCACAACCCAGTTTATGAAGGGCGATGGTCAGCAGCGCAATGGTGACCTGCTCACCCGTGGAAACCAGAACATCCATCTCTCGCGCACTGGGTTCGGCCTCAATCTCTCTGGCCAACCCAATCAGGCGATTGGTTTCGCCACTCATGGCAGAAACCACCACCACCACGCTATCGCCGCGATTGCGGAAAGCATGGACTTTCTCGGCGACCGCCTGAATACGCTCTATGGTGCCGACCGATGTGCCACCGTATTTTTGAACAATCAGACTCATGACAACTCTACAGTTCTTGCCGCCGGAAATGGGCGGCAATTAAACACCAAATGATTGACAAAGTTAACAGGTAATATGGCGTGCAAGCACTCAGCTGGAGAGCTGTTGCTGCACCCACTCGCCCGCTGATTTCAATGCCGCCGGGAGCGCCTGCACATCCGTGCCACCACCCTGCGCCATGTCCGGACGGCCACCACCCTTTCCACCCAAATCAACGGCGACACGCTGGACCAGGTCGCCCGCTTTCAGACGACCCGTTACCTCAGACGTCACACCGGCAACCAGCGCTACCTTTTCGTCGTTCACCGCAGCCAGCAGAATCACCGATGCGCCCAGTTTGTTCTTCAATTGATCCACGGTATCGCGCAGGGATTTCGGATCTGCACCTTGGATATCAGCCAGTAGAACCTGAACACCATTGACCGTTATCGCCTGATCGACCAAGTCGCTACCCGCACTGCTGGCCAGCCGGCCCTTCAGCTGGGCATTTTCCCTTTCCAGCGCTTTCATTTCGGCACAGAGCGCTCCCACCTTTTGGGCGGCATTCGCCGGACGGGCTTTGACAAGCTCGGCAATGTGTTCCAATTGGACTTCCAGCCCATCCAGATAAGCCAGCGCCTGCGCACCGGTCACAGCCTCAATACGGCGCACACCGGAGGCGATACCGGTTTCACTGACGATCCGGAGCAAACCGATGTCGCCGGTGCGCTGCACGTGGGTTCCGCCACAGAGCTCGACAGAAAAATCATCCCCCATGGTCAGGACACGGACCTGATCACCGTACTTCTCACCAAACAGGGCCATCGCACCTTTCTGTCTGGCTGTCTCCATATCGCAGATTTCTGTTTGTGCTGGGCTGTTGCGGCGAATTTCTTCGTTGACCCGCAGCTCAATGGCTTTCAGCTGTTTTGCGTCGACCGCCTCGGGATGACTGAAATCAAAACGCAGCCGCTTGCTGTCCACCAGCGAGCCTTTCTGGGTGACGTGATCGCCGAGAATTTCCCGCAGCACAGCGTGTAACAGGTGAGTGGCAGAGTGGTTGAGCGCTGTCGCAGCACGCACCGCATTGTCAACCCGGGCTTTCAGTGATTGTCCCTCGGTTATCGTGCCGGACAACAGCGTACCGATGTGCAGGTAGTGACCGCTCTGCTTCTGACAGTCGCGCACTTCAAATTCGACACCGTCGGCCAGCAGGTAACCGCTGTCGCCGGCCTGACCACCGGACTCGGCATAGAAAGGGGTCTGATCGAGGACGACGATCCCCTCCTCCCCGGTGGCAAGCTGACTGACCTGCGCCCCCTCCCTGAGTAGCGCCCGAACCTCACCCTGACCGGAGAGGTTGTCGTACCCGGTAAAAGCCGTGGCACCATCCAACACCAGCGAATGACTGTAATCCACCTTGAAGGCACCGGCGCTGCGCGCCCGCTGGCGCTGCTGCTCCATGGCTGCTTCATAACTGGCCATATCCAGAGACAGTCCGCGCTCCCGGGCGATGTCATTGGTCAGGTCCACCGGGAAACCAAACGTGTCGTACAGAGTAAAGATCAGTTCTCCCGGAATCACATTACCCTGCAAATCATTGAGGGCCGATTCAAGCAGGGACATGCCTTTATCCAGGGTTTTCTCGAACTGCCGCTCTTCCGCCAGCAAGACCTTTTCCACCTGAGCCTGGGCTTTGGCCAGTTCCGGGTAGGCATCGCCCATTTCGGCGACCAGCGCCGCCACCAGCTTGTGGAAAAACAGATTTGTCTGACCCAGTTTGTGGCCATGACGAACGGCGCGGCGAATAATCCGCCGCAGTACGTACCCTCGCCCTTCGTTGGCCGGAAGCACACCGTCCACGATCAGAAAACTGCAGGAGCGAATGT
>CATLZI010000198.1 GCA_950063125.1 uncultured Porticoccus sp.
ACGATTTCACCGTTACCCAGTACTGCACCAGCCGTAAAATCCGGTGCTGCTTTACCTACTAATACACCCATGATCTAACTCCTTAAATGGTCTGTTTTTCTGAAGGAATGTAGGGGCTACCTGTCGCAGCCCGTGCTCGAAACTCTTATCTCAATCTTACACAATCAGTTTTTTGTGTCTCATTGTAATTAGCTATAAGCACCATAAGCCCTGTTTAATGACCGGGCCCTTGCCTACTCGGCAGCTTTCTGTCCACTCTGGGCGGCATCCTGCACCAACGGAGCCAATTCACCTTTCTGGTGCATGTCAGCAATGATGTCGCAACCACCAATCAGCTCACCATTAACCCAGAGCTGGGGAAAGGTAGGCCAGTTGGCGTATTTTGGCAGATTAGCACGGATGTCCGGGTTTTCCAGAATATCGACATAGGCGAAGCGCTCTCCGCAGGCCATCAATGCCTCAACCGTGCGGGCTGAAAAACCGCATTGGGGCTGATTGGGGGAGCCTTTCATGTATAAAATGACGGGGTTCCCTTCCACCTGCTCACGAATGGTTTCCATAATATCCATTGAAATAAACCTCTGACTGAAATTGGGGCAATAAAGAATAGCCGACTATTACAGTCAACTATTTTACTCCACTGTCCATCAATCTAAAACCACCTGCCCGAAAAAACATTTGACCGGGGGCAATCTGCAAGCGGTCTCGTAGCGCAGAGTTCGCAACAATGCAGGTCGTTGCGAACAGGGCAAAACCACTATAATATCCCTGCTCCAGGGCAGCGCAACTCGCGTCTGCCTTTTTTTGTTTTGGAAGAGATCATGACCAGTGACGCATTAATGAACAATTATGGTACCAGAAAAATTACCCTTACCCGGGGTCAAGGGTCCTGGGTATGGGATGATCAGGGTCGCCGTTATCTGGATGCCATTTCCGGTATTGCCGTCTGTGGACTGGGTCATGCACATCCGTTGGTGACCAAGGCCATTGCGGAGCAGGCTGCCACGCTGGTTCATTGTTCAAATCTCTACAACATACCCGTGCAGGAAGCGCTGGCCGAACAGCTGCACAGCATCTCCGGCCTGAGCAAACTGTTTTTTTGCAATTCCGGGGCCGAAGCCAATGAAGCCGCCATCAAGCTGGCGCGCCTGTTTGGCCACAGCAAAGGGGTGGATCAGCCCACCATTATTGTCATGGAAAACGCGTTTCATGGACGCACCATGGCAACACTCTCAGCCACCGGCAACCGCAAGGTGCAGGCGGGTTTTGAACCACTGGTGGGCGGCTTTGTACGGGCACCCCACAACGATCTGGAATCGTTGCACACCATCGCCAAAAATAATCGCAATGTGGTGGCCATTCTGGTCGAACCCATCCAGGGGGAAGGCGGCATACGTGTTCCCGCAGACAATTATTTACCCGGGTTGCGGGAAATCTGTGATCAATATGACTGGCTGCTGATGCTGGACGAAATCCAGACCGGCAATGGACGAACCGGGCAGTACTTTAATTACCAGCACGCCAACCTGCTGCCCGACGTTGTGACAACGGCCAAAGGGCTGGGCAACGGGGTACCTATCGGTGCCTGCCTGGCTGGTGACAAAGCCGCTGACCTGATGCAACCCGGCAGTCACGGCACCACCTTCGGAGGTAATCCCCTGGCATGTGCAGCGGCGCTGGCCACTGTCAGTACCATCCTCGACCAGAACCTCTGCCAGCGGGCCGCCACCATGGGCAATTATATAAAGCAGCGTCTTGTCGAGCGTCTTGCCGACCACCCCAATGTCGTGGAAGTACGAGGCCAGGGCCTCATGCTGGCCATTGAGATGAGCGAACCCTGCCCTGAAATGGTGGCAGAGGCGGCCGCAAAAGGCCTGCTGATCAATGTCACTGCCCAGTCCGTCATCAGACTGCTGCCAACGCTGATTATCAGCGAGGACGAAGCAGATCAACTCGTTCAAATACTGGGTGAGCTGATCACCCGGGGGTAACCAATTATGGCCATAAGACACTTCCTTACTTTGCAGGATCTCTCCAGAGACGAGTTGAAAGCGATCCTGCAAAGGGCGACAGAGCTAAAGGTTCAGCGCCAAAAAGGCACGGATGACCATCCGTTCTCCGGCAAAGTCATGGCCATGATTTTTGAGAAGTCCTCCACTCGCACCCGGGTTTCCTTCGAGGCTGGCATGGCCCAGCTGGGGGGCAGCGCGCTGTTCCTGTCGCCCAACGATACACAACTGGGACGCGGTGAACCGGTTGAAGATTCAGCCAAGGTGATCTCAAGAATGGTGGATATCATTATGATCCGCACCTTTGGTCACGACCGCATTATCACCTTTGCTGAAAACTCCTCAGTACCTGTCATCAACGCCCTGACCGATGATTTTCATCCCTGCCAGTTACTGGCGGACATGCAAACCTACCTGGAACACCGGGGCAGCATTGCCGGCAAGCGAGTGGCCTGGATCGGCGACGGCAACAACATGTGCCAGTCCTATATCAATGCTGCGGACAGACTGGATTTTGAACTGGTCATCGCCTGCCCCGAAGGCTACGAACCCGATGCGGCACTGCTGAAGAAATTCAGCGACCGGGTATCCATTGTTCGCAATCCCCTGTTGGCTATTACCGGGGCGGACCTGGTGGTCACCGACACCTGGGCATCCATGGGCCAGGAAGAGGAAAAGAAATCCCGGGAACGCGCCTTCCAGGGCTTTCAGGTCAATGAAGACATCATGCAGAAAGCGGCACCGGACGCCCTGTTTATGCACTGCCTGCCCGCCTATCGAGGCCTGGAAATCAGCGAAACGATGTTGGAATCAAAATGGTCCGTGGTCTGGGATGAAGCAGAAAATCGCCTGCATGCACAAAAGGCGCTGATTGAATTCCTGCTCAATGAAAGGACCAACAAGTCGAAGTAGAGGCCCTAGCGAAACAGCTTCCAGGGCAGTTCCACAAAGTTGGTCAGGGTTTCGCCAACACGGTATTTCATAAAGCCACTGCCGGTCAGCGCCTGACGCCATAAATCAATAATCTGGTCACTGTTGCTGATACCGGTTTTGCACCAGGTAGCGAAGTGCTCACAGTTGTTGAACACCAGATCAAAGGCAAATTCACCCAACCGGCTTTCGGCGCGCCGCATTACCGCATCCTCTGAAAAATCCAGCTCGCCCGCTTTCAGTCCTCGCAAATTGTCCATCAGACGATTCAGGCCCCGGGTGGTACGATCCAGAATATCGCCACTTTTTAGCGTCTCGAAAAACTGTTCGTAATCCCGCACATGAATCTCGTCGCCCCGGGCAAACCTGTCCATACTGGTACGCCGCACCTGACGAGGCGTCACCCAGTGATCACTGGTGTAATGGATTACCGTACCGTCGCCCGCATCAATACCGTGGTGGGCATAAATCCCACCAAAGCGAAGAGCGTAAATGTGATCACCGCGTGCCATAGGCCAGGTCCAGGTCCAGCTTCCCTTTGGAGAATCCCGTATAAAGGACTACCAAATAATAGCAGCTTAACAGGACACAGCTACTGTTCGTGATATTACGTTCGTGACGTTCGTGGCCGACAGGGACAAACTGATAGATCACCAGCTACCCGGCATCAAACAGCAAAAGTGCTAACCGGCAAAGTAACAGCGACAAACTGGCTAAAGCTGTAAGACGTGTTCACCCGGCCCCCACAATTTTTCAATCTGGTTGCGGTAAATATCAAGGGCGCCACTTGTCCAGAACTCATCACGTCCTACACGGTTGTCCGCTGCAAGCAATCCCTCGGCCGTGAGCCTGCGAACAACCTGATTTGCCACAGCTGTTTCCGTATTGACGATGGTGATATCGGGCCCCGCTAACTCGGCAATCAAATGAGACACATGGTTGTAGTGTGTGCAGCCGAGGATAATGGTATCGACCTTTTTTTCAATAAGCGGGGAAATGTAACGCTTCAGCAGTTCAATCGTCCTGTCACTGTCAAAACTCAATGATTCTATTTGAGCAGCCAGATCAGGACAGGGTTGGAGCTCAACTTTCACCCCGCTTGCGTAGCGCTCCGCCAAATTAACAAAAGAATGTGTTTTCAGCGTTCCCGGCGTCGCCAAGACACCAATCACACCAGTGCGGGAACAGAGTGCAGCGGGTTTGATCCCCGGCTCAACACCGATAATCGGAACCGGGTATTGAGTCCTGAGCTTGGCAATGGCCGACGTAGTCGCCGTATTGCATGCCACAACAACCGTCTTTGCACCACGGGAAAGCAGGAACTCTGTGACAGCACTCATTCGTTCCAACAGGAAGCTGTCCTCTTTATCCCCATAGGGAGCATGAAGGGCATCTGCAACATACAGAATGTTTTCACTCGGCAACAACTCCCTGACTTTTCGGGCAATTGACAGCCCGCCAATGCCTGAATCAAACAGGCCTATAGCACTGGAATTGGTCATCTCGTTAAATACCGATACTGAAAGCTGAACGTTAAAGAAACTGGGGCAGCACTACAACTTCCCAGGTTTGAATTGTTTTAGGGTTTCCGGTTTTAAAACTAGGGATAGCTCGTAGGTTGGGGTGAGGAACGAACCCCAA
>CATLZI010000199.1 GCA_950063125.1 uncultured Porticoccus sp.
GGGACTTGGAATCATGATCGGAAGCCCATGACCCCAGAACCATCTTTCTTTACCCCTGTCTAATTCCCTGCGTTGTCAGGTCTTCCAAAGGCTTTTCCGGCATTGACCGGGGCCGGATACTCACATGCTTTGCTGTGCGGTTTGGCACGGTGGTATTGTAAAGTCTGACGCTGTAGACCAGCCTTTCTGAAATACCAATCAGAGCAATGTGCCCTAACCACCAACTGAGTAACAAAACGTGAAAACATTCGCCGTACACCGCTTCCTCATCCTCGGGGTACTTGCAATCCCGGGGTTATCGTCGGCAAACACCGAGTTTTCCACCTGCCTCACGTCACTTCAGGCACAGGCCCGCAGCGCGGGCATCGACGAGAGCATTCTGAGGGATGTCATCCCCGGTCTGCAGCAACAGGAGCGGGTCATCAGTCTTGACCGGAAGCAACCCGAGTTTCTGCAGACCTTTTCCGAGTACCTCGATCTGCGGGTCACCCCGGAGCGTGTCGAACGCGGGCGGGCGCTATTGGAGCAGCACCGGCCGTTTCTCCTGGATCTGCAGGAGCAGTATGGCGTACCTCCGCAGTACCTCGTCTCCTTTTGGGGCCTGGAAACCAATTACGGCAGCTACCTCGGTCGCATGCCAACACTCGATTCACTGGCGACCCTGGCCTGTGATCAGCGGCGCAGTGATTTTTTCTCAGGTGAATTCATCGCAGCCCTGCAGCTGATGCAGCGCGAATCTCTCGAACCTGCGGATATGCAAGGGTCCTGGGCAGGCGCTGTGGGGCACACCCAGTTCATGCCCTCTTCATACTTGCGCTATGCCGTGGATGGTGACGGCGATGGCCAGATCGATCTGTGGCGCAGTGAGCGCGATGCACTGGCATCCGGGGCCAATTACCTGAAATCCCTGGGCTGGCAGTCTGGCCTTCGCTGGGGCCGCGAGGTGCAGTTGCCGAGCGACTTCCCGTTCCAGCATGCCGGACAGCGCGACCGGCGCCGCCCGTTACAAGCGTGGGCCGACTACGGAGTAAAGCGAAGTGATGGTGGAACACTGCCCACCGCCGGCGTAGATGCTGCGTTACTGGTACCGGCAGGACACCGCGGCCCCGCGTTCCTCGTCTACGACAATTTCGAGATCATCATGCGCTGGAATCGCTCCGAGCTCTACGCCATTGCCGTTGGTCACCTGGCGGATCGCATCGCCGGTGCCGGGACACTGCGCGATAGCGGCAGCGCCCAGGGGCCCCTGCGAAAGACCGATATCGAGATCGCCCAGAAGACACTGAACACACTCGGTTACGATGCCGGCCCGGTGGACGGCGTGCTGGGCTCCGCGACCCGCCGTGCACTGCGAGAATTCCAACTTGCCAACAACATGGTTGCAGATGGCTATCCCAACCCATCGACGCTGGAGGCTATCGCCAGCCATGACAGTCGTTGATCTTTTTCAGCACGTCCCGGAGTGTTTGACCAGGGCCTGACTGATTCAGTCATGGTGGCGGTCGACACCGGAGGGCGTGCCGATCCCGGCCCGCTCAACGCCATCCCCACAAATCCGCGCACAGTACCTGAAACATTAAACGCCACAGGCCTCTTCTTTTGGTAGTCTCTGTAACGAACGGCCATTCACTGCATCCAAAACAAGAGCGATCTTGCACAGAGCGGGAAGCCAATTAAGCTTGTAGAGCATTAGGAGGAGGCCGGTGCGTGTTGAAATGTCGAGATGTCGTTAACACGGCCGATCAACTGCTCGACGGCGACATGAACCACCGTCAACTGCTGGCCATAAAAATGCATTTGTTGATGTGCAGCCACTGTCGCCGCTATGTACGCCAGTTACGGGCCCTGTTGCGCGCCATTCCTTTTATGTACAAAAAAGCCAGCGACACCGAAGTATCCAAAGTGATGGAGCATGTCCACAGCCATCGGGACAACTACCCCTAGCGGGGGTGAGGTATCCAGCTCTGTAGGACGCTGTAACCCCGGCCTCGGCCGACTGCATTCGGGACACGTTCGCAATGAAAAAATTACTGTGGCTGCTATGCTGCTCTATTCTTGTCTCCGCGCCAATCGCGTTTGGCAATACCCTCACAATATGCTGGTCGGGTTGAGCGCTGGTCTTGCCATCCCGATAATACCCGGTGGCAATGCATCACTCACACCCGTTGGAATGCCATGATTCCGGCACCATCGACCTCGTTATCCGCCGCCGACGGAAAGAAGCCGCGATACCTCAGCATGTGTCACTGCCTGTTTTCAATAATGACCTCAACACGGCGGTTCTGCTGGCGACCCATTGCGGAGTCATTACTGGCGACAGGTCGTTCAAAGCCATACCCGGATACAGATAGCCTACCACTATCAACACCCCGGTTTATCAGAAACCGTCGTACCGATTCGGCCCGTTGACGTGAGAGAGTCTCATTAAATATGGCGCTACCTACGTTGTCGGTATGGCCTTCAATCAGCGACTGGCGGTCAGGGTACTGTTTCAGGAAGTTCACCAGTTTCTCCAGGTTCTGGTTGGTACCGCCCTGTAGCTCGGCACTCCCTGTGGCAAAAAGTACATCACCCAGGGTTAATACCAAGCCCCGCTCAGTAGCCTTGGCCTCAAGGTCGTCGATCTGTTGCTGCATTTCCTCAGCTTCACGTGCAGACAGGGCCGCGGCGTTTTGCTGGGAACTACGAGCGCTCTTGGCATCGGCGCGGGCTTGATTTGCTTCCCGGGTTCGGGCAGCCAGCCTGGCCGCATCGCGCTGTTCACTCAACTGCACTCTTTCCGCTTCCAGAAGCCTGGTCTGGCCTTTGGCACGGGCTATTTCAACCATCCGGTCTGCCATATAAATCCGGTAGTCCGCCAGTGCCACTTCGCCGCTACCCAATGGTTGTTCGGCAAGCAGCACAGCGGCTTCCGCATCTCGCAATTCGACGCGGGCATGGGTCCTCATATCCGGGTTCTGTTGCAGGGCCACCAACTTGCCGCGCACATCCTCCGAGCCATCAGGGCTTGTGGTCGACATGGCACATGCAGCCAACAACGCTGACGAAAGCACCAGTGCGATAGTTATTTTTTTGTGGGAAACCGGTTTCAAGAACGATAAGATCTTCATTGCTGATCTCCCTGGCGCTGCAACTCTTCATCCAGAGCCTTGGCACTGCGGCCCATTTCACGATTAATTGCCGCGGCTTTGGCCACTTCGGTTCTTGCCATCGCCAGCTCGGCCGCAACGCGGGCCTGTTTTGCCAGGCGGTCGGCTTCGCTCATCTTCTCTGCCTCTACGGCCTTGTTTGCGTTCTCCAGATAGCGGTTTGCCTCTTCCAATTCAGCGCCGGCGTAACGACGGGCCTGAGCCTGTTCGGCATTGGCAATGGCATCACTGGCCATATTTAGCGACTCTGTCGGCGGTAACGGCGCAGATGCACAGGCCGCCAGGGTCAGTGTTGTGAGTAATACTGTGATAAAAAAGCTGCAGCGTTCAGCGGCCTGTCGAATCGTGTGTTTCTTCATTCCATGGCTCCTTTTTCCAATTTTATTATTGGGCCCTGGCTCAAAAGGCGTCTGTTCACTAGCGCACGAAACAATAGTTTTTTTGCAGGAGTCTCAAAAAGTCACACATCGGCTAAATTGTGCTAAGTCTATGCAATTAAATAAAAGCCAGGCGGCCTTGTGGCCGTTCTTCCATAAAGATGACATCGACTCCCCAGAGGAGGTCACCGTACTTTTTAAGCGCAGGTATTTACGCTACAGCTTTGCCGGAATGTTTTTTATTCAATCTTGTCATTTTCTCTGGTAAAAGGTCTCTAACCCTGAACCATGCTCTATGGAGTCTCCATGCACGCCGCCACCCTTATGCTGATTATTTTGAGCGCCGGACTTGTCAGCCAATGGATTGCCTGGCGAATCCATCTGCCGGCAATCGTTGTGTTGATTACAGCCGGCCTTGTTCTGGGGCCTGTGAGCGGCATCATCGAACTGGGTTTATCTCAAGCCGAACTGACAGAGCTTATTGGTATGGGGGTCGCGATTATCCTGTTCGAAGGTGGCATGGACTTAAAGCTTGGCGAAATCCGACGTGTTGGCCACGGTGTTGGCCGCCTGACAATTCTTGGTCCACCGCTTGCCTGGGTTTTCGGTGCGCTGGCCGCGCATTTTGTTGCCGGACTGAGCTGGCCGGTCGCCTGGGTGCTGGGTGCTATTCTGGTGGTTACAGGTCCGACCGTGATCCTACCTTTGCTGCGACAGGCGCGTCTCAATGGAGAGTCGACCTCACTACTGAAATGGGAGGGAATCGTCAACGACCCTATGGGGGTATTGCTGGCGGTACTCACTTTTCAATACTTCACGCTGGCCGGGAGCGATTGGTCTCAGGTGCTCACAGGGCTCGGAGCGGCAATCGCCGCAGCA
Source organism: uncultured Porticoccus sp. (assembly GCA_950063125.1). Taxonomy (GTDB): domain Bacteria; phylum Pseudomonadota; class Gammaproteobacteria; order Pseudomonadales; family Porticoccaceae; genus Porticoccus. The sequence goes on from CATLZI010000199.1 coordinate 4,406, forward strand.
GCGCTGCTTGGAGGTGTAGGAGGATGGCTCACAGGCTGGTTCTTCCATCGCGGAGGGGTCCCCCCTCATCTCAAACCACCGCTACTGATGTTGCTGGTGCTGGCGGCTTATTGGGCCAGCAATCTGGTCC
>CATLZI010000200.1 GCA_950063125.1 uncultured Porticoccus sp.
GTGGGCCATCGCCCCGCCAACCCGGCTATCTTTGCCCTGACGCCCGACCCGCTGGTAAACAGCCTGATCATCAATTCCACCTGGTCTGTATACTTTGCCCTCTACAACATGAAGCACGAAGACCGTTCGGCCGAGGTGTACGGCACCCTCAGCGATGATGAAATCATGGAGCAACTGGACAAACTTTACCCCTGGCTGCAACCCGATGGTGACCAGCCCTTCCCGACGCTCAATTACCGCCAGGCCACACACTCACGGGAAAAGCCCCTCAATCTGGTGATCATTCTCGAAGAGAGCATGGGCGCCACCTTTGTCGGTTCCCTGGGCGGTGAAACTCCGGTCACGCCGGAACTGGAGAGACTCAAGGAACATGGCTGGTGGTTTGAGCAACTCTACTCCACCGGCACACGCTCCGTACGGGGCATTGAAGCGACCGTGAGCGGATTCCTGCCCACACGAGCCCGCAGTGTGGTCAAGCTGTCACTGTCACAACAGAACTTCTTCACCATTGCCGAGCTGCTTGGTATGCAGGGTTACACCACAGAGTTCATCTATGGTGGCGAGTCACACTTCGATAATATGGCCAGCTTTTTTATCGGCAATGGCTTCCAGTCGGTTATTGACCAGCGGGATTACGAAAACCCCGCCTTCGTCGGCAGCTGGGGCGTGTCCGATGAAGACCTCTTCGAGAAAACCCACCAACGGCTCAGCGAGGCGCAGCGACGCGATGAGGCTTATTTTGGGCTGGTCTTCACCTCCAGCAATCACTCGCCCTACGAGTTTCCCGATGGTCGTATCGAACTGCATAACCCGGAAAAACAAACCTACCCCAATGCCGTGAAATATGCGGACTATGCGCTCGGCGAATTTATTGACCGGGCCAGACAGAGTGACTATTGGCAAAACACCCTGTTCCTGGTGATCGCCGACCATGATTTGAAAGTGTTTGGTGACAGCCTGGTGCCCATTGAACGCTTCCAGATTCCCGGTCTGATCCTGGGTGCAGATATTGAACCCAAACGCATCACCAGTGTCACCAGTCAGATTGATATGGCCACCACCCTGCTCTCCCTGCTGGGCATCAGCGCGGAAACACCCATGATCGGTCGCGATATGACCCTTGAGAGTGAACAGCAATCTCCGGGCAGGGCACTGATGCAGTTCGCAGATTATTTTGCCCTGCTACAAGGGCGGCAAGTCACCATCCTGAGGCCTGGGCAATCCGCTTTGAGCGGTGTTTATGATCCCGCGGTCCGGCAACTGCAGCTCACCGGCGAGGCCACCGCAAGTGACACCCGCGAAGCACTGGCCCATGCGCTGATGCCCTCGTGGCTATACCGGCAACAACGCTACGATATGCCACGCAAACCGCTGGTGCTGATGGCGGAAAACCTGGATGGCAACGCTTTGGACAAACAACCGGACACAAACCATGGGAAGTTATAAGCCAGGGCTGGCGGATTCAGTCAGGAGAGAGCGGCGATCAAAAACCCAGTGTATGATCCCAGTCTTCCATTTCGAGAAAACCGTGGACTTCCAGCTTGTTATTAGGGCCAGGGCTGAAAAACAGGGTGGTGCCGTATTCAGGGGTTTCACTGGCGTACCCCAGGGACTCTTCAAAACTGTCGATACAGCTGCTGTGGGTCACCATAATCAGGTTTCTGCCGGGCGCCTTCTTTGACATGGCGTCCTTGAAGATGGTTTTTTTACACTTGAACAACCAATCCTGATCTAAACCGCGATCACCGAAGACAATACTTTCCGTCTGGGCTGTGCGATCCAGTGGGCTGTTGTAGACGTCGCTGTTCAACAATCCAAGTCGATAAAAGTCATTACCCAGCGCTTGCCCCTCATCGACGGAACGCGCGGTGATACCTTCAGTGCCAACCAGACAGGGAGCATCCTCTTTGTCACAACGCTCCAGATGCCGGACCAGCACGATCACCTCACCCTTTTGCCATTGCGCTTTCAAGGTCGGCACTTGGTGACGGTTCTCTTCCGACAGGTCAGCAATCGCGGGGGATTCAAAGACAATAACAGCCAGGGCGATCACGACCAGGGCCGCGGCAATAACAAGCCATTTACGCTTATTGCTGGTAATCGGAGTACCTAAATTCATATAACAATCCGCTGAACATTGGTGGCTTTCTACAGAATAGGGCTCGACCATAGCAGGTTTATTGTGCCATTTGTATGACAAGGGGAAGAGCACCTCATAGCAAGCCCGGGGGAATCGTTTACCCCAGCAACACCTTAAAACCGATTAAAATCAGTATCACGCCACCAAAAAGCTCTGCTTTGCTTTCCAGCCAGGTGCCACTTTTGATACCCACAAAAACCCCGAGCACACTGAACAGGAAAGTGGTCGCGCCAATGATGAAGCAGGCGAGTAGCGGGCCTACGTCCAACAGAGTCAGGGCAAACCCGGCGGCCATGGCATCAATGCTGGTGGCAATCGCCAGAATCAGCATTACCCGATGGGTGATATGGGTAATGTCCTCTTCGATACCCTCGGCAAAGGATTCATAAATCATCTTGCCGCCAATCAGCAACAGCAGAAAAAAGGCCACCCAGGGGGCAAAGGCCTCGATCCAGCCCAGTACACCCCTGCCACCCAGATAGCCTATCAGCGGCATCAGCGCCTGAAAAACACCGAAATAGGTGCCTGCCATCAACGCCAGAGCAATGGCTTTGCCCTTGTGCTTTGAACCCAGGCCAATGGAAACCGCAAATGCGTCCATACTCAACGCAACGGCCAGAAACAGGACTTCAATCACTGCAAACAATTCCCTGAAATTCCATTCGGGCTGACCATCGGTGGCCAGCCGCAAGAAAAAACAACCGGGCGAGACCATGTCCCCGAATTGGGATAACCCGACCAGACAGGCCAGGGCCTGTTAACATCAAGATTCACCCACCAAAATTTACTGCTGCCAGAATAATATTATGTACCTGATCCTGAAAAACACCCACATCACACTCGCCTTGCTCAGCCTTACGCTGTTTACTGTACGGGCTGTCTGGTCGGTCAATGCATCGCCAAAACTGCAACAAACGTGGGCCAAAATCGTCCCCCACATTATCGATACTCTACTGCTGGCCTCTGCCGTGTACCTGATGATCAGCAGCCACCAGTATCCGTTTGCCGACAGCTGGCTGACCGCAAAACTGGTCGCTTTGCTCGCCTATATCGGAACGGGAACATACGCCATCAAACGCGGCCGAACCGCGGGCATCCGGTTACTGTTCAGCCTGATATCGGTGGCGATTTTCTGCTACATCCTTGCCGTGGCAATCACACATTCACCGTCATTGTAACCACTCAGCCAGTGCCGAGGCTTTGCAGCCCTTCGCTCCCCATCAAGCCTTCGGCAGGGTAACCCCGCGCTGACCCTGGTATTTCCCCCCCCGATCTGCATAAGAGATTTCACAGACCTCATCAGATTCAAAAAACAGCATCTGTGCGACACCTTCATTGGCATAGATCTTTGCCGGCAGGCTGGTGGTGTTGGAAAACTCCAGCGTCACGTGACCCTCCCACTCCGGTTCAAGCGGGGGGACATTGCCGATAATGCCGCAGCGGGCATAAGTGGATTTACCGAGACAGATGGTCAGTACATTGCGTGGTATACGGAAATATTCGATCGTGCTGGCCAGAGCGAAGGAGTTGGGCGGGATAATGCAGTAATCCCCCTTCACATCCACAAAAGCGTCGGAGTCGAAATTCTTCGGATCGACTGTTTTGGAATGGATATTGGTGAAAATCTTGAAATTATCGGCACAGCGCACATCGTACCCATAGCTCGACACCCCGTAGGAAATCACTTTCTGGCCGTTGGGATCAGGCTGTCGCACCTGGGCCCCCTGAAACGGCTCAATCATGCCGTGTTCTCTGGACATACGGGTAATCCACTTGTCGGACTTGATGCTCATACTGTGATGCTCTCAAATAAAATGTCAGGGGCCTTGGGTGGGCTTGCAAACAACCACATCAAAATCCGCTGCTGCATGCCCGGCGTGCCGGAAAGTGGGCCATGATACCGGTTTGGATCAACGGGTCAAAGTCCTAAAAAAGGCGATCTTGAACCGCTTATTCAATCGTGATTTGTGGGCCACCGGGTCTGTCAATCCCTGCCAGAAGCACAGCGATACGCGCGGCAATCTCACCGTAACGTTGAGCGACCGAGCCTTCCGGCTCCGCAATCACCGAGGGTCTGCCACCATCTACCTGCTCGCGAATCAGGCGATCCAGCGGCAGGGAACCCAATACCTCAGTGTGGTATTGCGCTGCGACCCGCTGACCACCGCCTTCACCGAAGATTGGCTCCTCATGGCCGCACTGGCTGCAACGATGTATTGCCATGTTTTCCACGATACCCAATACCGGAATCTTTACCTTGCCGAACATTTCAATCGCCTTGCGGGCATCCAGCAGATTGAAAGTATGGGAGGCCTTGAGCACGTACTCGTAGGCGGGCAGCGGCAGCCCGGCCTCGATCAGCTTGCCGGATTCCGCCTCGAA